>CAJWFU010000412.1:0-2963 GCA_913031315.1 uncultured Phycisphaerae bacterium
CCTCGCCGGCACCGAGGCGAGTGGCACGGGCAACATGAAGTTCTGCCTCAACGGGGCGCTCACCATCGGCACGCTCGACGGCGCCAACGTCGAGATCTCCGAGGAGGTCGGGACCGACCACATGTTCCTCTTCGGGCTCAAGGCCGACGAGGTCGAAGCGAGCGAGTCCTGGTACGAACCCCGATGGCATCTCGATCACGAACCGATGGTTCGGAACGCCGTGGACTTCCTGCTGGGCGAGGAGTTCGCCTGGAAGGATCCGGCGGTGTTCGACCGGCTCCGATCGATGCTGATCGAGGAGGGCGATCGATGGCGGCACCTCGCCGACCTGCAGGGCTACATCGACGCACACCAGAGGGCGGCCGACCACTTTGCGGCGCCGGAGCACTGGTGGCGATCCGCGGTGCTCAACACCGCGCGAGGCGGCCGGTTCTCGAGCGACCGTGCCATTCAGGAATACGCCGACCGGATCTGGCGGGTGAAATCGGTTCCGCCCACTCGATGACGGAGATCGTGGTTCAAGCCTGACGGGACCGCGATGATCGACACGCACCTTCATCTCTGGAATCCGGACACGATCCCGAGGGCCTGGCTCGCCGGGGTCCCGGATCTGGACCGGGCGATGCTTCTGGAGGACTATCGCCTCGTTTCGGCGCGGGCGGGCATCGGCACCGCGGTCCACGTCGAGACCGATGTGGATGACGAGGGCCTCGAGCGGGAGCTCGCTGAAGTGGCCACCGTCATGCGGGGGAACCCACTCGTCCGGGCGGCGGTGGTGGGTGGCCGACCCGGTCGCCCAGGATTCGAAGCATGGTTGGATGGCGTGGCCCATCTGCCCGGGGTCGTCGGGCTGCGGCGGGTGTTTCATGGTCTCGATGGCGAGCCGGAGGCCTTCCTCACGGCGTCGCTCGCCGAAGATCTCCGCCGCCTCGGCGAACAAGGCCTGCTCTTCGAGCTGTGTGTCCGCCCGGATCAGCTGCAGACGGCGATCCGACTCGTGGACGCATGCCCGGCGACCAACTTCGTGCTCGACCATCTCGGCAGACCCGACGTCGCCGCAGGGGTGACGGCGGCGTGGTCGGATGGCTTGGGGCGGCTGGCGGATCGGAAGAACGTCGTCGCGAAGCTGTCAGGTCTCATCGAGTGTGCGGCCGGGGCCGACTGGAACACGGAGACGTTTCGTCCGTTCTTCGAACTGGCACTCGGACGATTCGGTCCCGATCGGCTGGTATGGGGCAGCAACTGGCCGGTCTGCGAGCTCGGGGGGTCGCTTGAGCGATGGGTGGTGGCGACCCGATCGCTGCTGGAAGGCCACTCGGAATCGGTTCGAAATGCGGTGCTGGAGGGGAATGCCCGCCGGATCTACCGGTTGCATTGACCCCGCGCGGCCGGGCGTTTTCGGCGATGATGTCCCCGGCCGGCCGCGCGGTGCGGACGGTCGTTGACGACGAGGAGGTCGCGTGGACGAGCAGCCCGGACCAAGCCCTGAGACGGAGGCGTGGCGACGGATCGCCGCGGCGATCGTCGCCGGAACCGAGGACCAATCGGTCGCGGGGGCGTTCTGGGTGGCGGTCGAGGCAAGGATCTGGAGCATCGTTCTCTCCGGCCGCCGAGCCGATCCCGGAAGCCACCGGGTCCGCCCGAAATACCGGGATCTCTTCTTCGAGGATACGGCCGCGGCGGAGGACTTCGTGTCCGAACTCGCAGCGCAGACCGATCGACGTCGGATCGCCGGGCTCTATCAGAAGCAGGAATTCCTCGGTCTCGAACGCGAGGAGATGCTTCAGCGGATCGCGGCGCGGTCGTTCGTCCGGCGACGTGCGGTGTCCTTCATTCGAAGTGCCGGCCGGGGTGGAATGGTCGGGCTTCCCGAAGGGGCGCGGGGCCCCGGTTCGTTCGACGCCGGGCCCGACGGCGGCTGGGGCGGAACGATCGAGGATCGAAACGACGACGGATCAACGGCAGCGGAATTCGGCCTGCTGCATCGGCTGCTCGACCACGAGCCGGTCCTCCGTCTGGAGCTCCGAGGCAAGCGGCCGAACGCGGTCGAGATGACCGCGGCGTTGCACACCTGGCTCCTGCTTGATTCGGCGCTGGCGGATCGGGCGACGCTCCTCGAACGACTGCAGAATGATGTCATCGGCGGAATCGAAGCGGTGGAGACGGCGATCCGGGAAGGCTGGGACGAGGTCCGTCGGGAGCTCGTCGCCTGTGACGACGAGATCGCAGGTCATCCCGGCATGGAACAGAAGCGTCTGGAGGAGATCGATCGACGCCGGACCCAGCTTCATGCCCGGTGGATCTTCGAACCGCTCTCCAGCGCGCGAGTTCGCGACCTCCTTGGACTTCCCTCTTTGAACGCGGGCGAAAAGCGGAATTCCAACTACCGTTCGGAGCGGACCATCCTGTTCCCGATGATCGGTGCGCTGTTGTCGAATCACCTTGCCGAACCCGAGGCCTCCGACGAATGACCATCGCGGATCCGCAGGCCCAACTCGCGTCGCTCCTCGCCCTCGAACAACCGGTCGAGCCCACGATCCCACTTCGCTTCGGGTCTCGACGCGGCCGGGACGAACATGTCCGAAAGCATGTGCTCGGAACTCGGGCGGAGCGATGGTGGGACCTGCTCGGGCAGGATGCGATCGATGCCGCCCGGCAGGCCGATCACGATTTCGGTGAGGGGCACCGGGATCCTCGATTCGAGCGGCTTGCCCGCGCTTACGAGTCGTTTCTTTCGGAGCGGCTGCTGGCCGCGGTCCAGACGGGTCTTCACCACGTCCACATCGTCACCTTCGAACTCGCAACGCCTCCCCCTGGCGTGACGGCGATGCTCGGGTATCGAGTGTCCCGCCGGGTCGTGGTCGCGTGGTCGCCCAAGGAGAAAATGCGAATCGTGGCTGGATTTCCGGTCAGGGACGGGGAATCCCCCGCGTACACCCTCTGGAGCGGTTTTCGGCACGACG
>CAJWFU010000413.1:0-2937 GCA_913031315.1 uncultured Phycisphaerae bacterium
GGCTTCCTCGGCCCCCGAGACATCTTCCGAAATCCCGAGGCGATCTGGCGACAGTTCGAACCCACCGACGGTGACGCCCCGTTCGACCTGGTGCTCAGCCACAGCGGTGACGACTTCGCGGTCATGGGCATGCACTTCAAGCTCGGCCTCTACGAGCACCAGTCCGCCGGCGCCCTTCAGGGCATGATCGACCTGGTGTCCGCCAACCCCGAACTCCTCGCGAACCCCGACCTCATCAAGACGATCCGCATCGTCGCCTACGAGCCGGCGTTCGGAATCATCGGCGACCCTGCCAAGCGAGATCCCAAGACCCGCCAGAGCGCCGACCACTCGATGGCCTACATCGTCTCGACGCTGCTGCAGAAGGCGATCGACCAGGCGGGCGAGAAGGGTTCGGGCACCATCGCCGAAGGCAACGATGCGATGTGGAAGACCCTCATCCTCACCCCCTACGAGTTCGACGCGACCGCGATCTTCCGTCCCGAAACCCGCGGCCTCATGGACAAGATCGAATTCACCCACGGTGGCAAGGACTACGACGACCGCTACCCCGACGGCATCCCGACCTCCGTCGTCATCGAGACCACCGACGGCCGCACGCTCGACTCGGGCCTCGTGATGTACCCGTCCGGCCACGCCCGCAACACCACCTGCGACCTCGAAGGCATCCTCGCCAACAAGGCCGAGGTGCTGGGCAAGCTCGCGATGGACGATCCCGCCCCGATCATCGGACGCTTCCGACGGGTCGACGACCTTTCCGCCGCCGAACTGGCCGTGATGAACGACTTCGCGATCAAGGACCACGGCCGCTTCGAATAGGCCTCCGGCCCCGACCTTCCGCTGAAACACCCATCGCCGCCCGGCCTTCTCTTGAGGCCGGGCGGCGTTTTCGTCCGATGATCACCAAGCACAGGGATGTTCGATCCTCCAGATCGAACCCAGACCGAACCCAGACCGACTCCAGATCGACCCCAGACCGCGCCCAGACAGCCCCCGGAATCCATGACGTGACGACTTCCAGCTCCCCCCTCGAGACTTCCCCCCCGGCCGTTCCCGCGGCGGGCATCGACGTGGCCGCCCTGCAATCGGTCCTGCAGAAGCTGGCCGAGGGCATCCGCGACGAACGGACGCATGCCGAGATGCTCTTTCGGCAGTCCGAGACCCTCACGTCGCTCCTGGCCTTCCTTCGCCCGGACGCACCATTCCCGCCCACCCGGGGCTGGGCCGCGTCTCCGGACTTCCTGATGCTCGAGGTCGAAGCGATTCTCGACCTCGCCCGCCGCGACGGCCTGACCGACCTGCACGTGGTCGAAGCCTCCAGCGGACTCTCGACCCTCACCGCCGCCTACACCCTGAAGCGACTGGGGGCCGATCCGCAGAACGCCCGGGTGACCAGTCACGAACACGACGCCGGATACGCGGCGAAGACGAACGCCTTGCTCGATCGCCACGACCTCACGGCGTTCGCCACCGTGGTCCACGCTCCCCTGGTGCCGCACGAGATCGAAGGAACGACCTTCCAGTGGTACGACCCGTCGACCTTCGACGACCTCGCCCCGATCTCGCTGCTGGTGGTCGACGGCCCTCCCGGACGTCTCGGGCCCATCGCCCGGTATCCCGCCCTGCCGTGCTTTCATTCGCATCTTCGTCCCGGGGCGATCGTGCTTGCCGACGACGCGGACCGACCGGGCGAGACGGAGATGATCCGACGCTGGTGCGCCGAACATCCCGAAGCGCGATACGACGCGCCCGACACCGAGAAGGGTGCGGCTCGACTTCGCTTTCCGTGATCGACGTTCCGCCCGACGCGGTGGATCAGACGAATGAACGAACCTTCTCGACCTCGGCTCGGGATCCGAGCACCACGGGAACCCGCTGGTGCAGTCGTTCGGGCTGTACTTCGAGGGTTCGGATGTCACCGCTGTAGGACAGGCCGCCGGCCTGTTCGATGAGCATCGCCATGGGGTTCGCTTCGTAGAGAAGACGGAGCTTGCCGACCGGATTCTTCGCGGTCGGCGGGTAGAGAAAGACACCGCCGCGAATCAACGTGCGATGCACGTCGGCGACCATCGATCCGATGTACCGACTCGAGTATCCCGAAGCGTGCGCGTTCTTCAAGTACTGCTGGTATCCCTCGGGGAAGCTCGACGCGTTCGCCTCGTTCACCGAATAGACGGCACCGGCATCGGGCATGCGGACGTTGGTTCGAACCCGAAGGAACGAACCGATCGCCTGGTCGAGGACGAACATGTCCACGCCGTTTCCGGTGGTCAGGCACATGATCGTGCTGGACCCGTAGAGGATGTAGCCCGCAGCAACCTGTTCGGTGCCCGGTCGGCAGACCGTGCGTTCGCCATCGAGCTCGTCGGCGTCGTTCCGGGTCACCGAAAAGATGGTCCCCACCCCCACCGCACTGTCGAGGTTGCTCGAGCCGTCGAGCGGATCGAACAGCACGCAATACTTTCCGCCGTCGCCAGACCGCCGAAGAATCCGGGGTTCCTCGTCCTCTTCGCTGGCCAGCACCGCGATCGAGGCTCGATCACCGAGGCACCGCATGAAGATCTCGTTCGCGATGACGTCCATCCGGAGCTGCTGCTCGCCTTGGACGTTCTCGGTCCCGTGGGATCCCAGGACGTCGTCCAGTCGGGCTCGGCGAACCTTGTTGGCGATCGTCTTCCCGCTCAGCGAAATCGCGGAGATGATCCACGAGAGGTCACCCTCGGCCCCGGGGTGCCGGGCCTCCTCGCCCAGAACGTGGGTTTGCAGGCTCACCAGATTGTCGTGGACGAGATCGGCATCACTCATACAGGGGCTATCGGCGACCTTGCGGTCTGGAAACCAGCATCCCCGGCCGTTTCCGTGATCTTCCCGGGCGATTCGAGCCGGCTCGACCGGATATCATGCGTCGCCCTCATCAACCAACACCTCGCGGACCCT
>CAJWFU010000414.1:0-2928 GCA_913031315.1 uncultured Phycisphaerae bacterium
CCTACGCCGCGTTCGCGAGCCGCGTTCGCGAGATCGGCACCCTCCAGACCCTGGGCTACACCCGACCGGCGATCGTCCGGAGTCTGGTCCTCGAATCCGTCCTCACCGCCTCGATCGGCGGACTGGTCGCGGCGGCGGTCGGGATTCTCGTGCTCGACCAGGTGACCGTCCGATTCTCCATGGGGGTTTTCGGCCTCGCGATCGGACCCGAGGTCCTCGCGTCCAGCCTGCTCGCCGGACTGCTGCTGGGCGTCCTCGGGGCGTTCGTGCCCGCGATCCGCTGCCTTCGACTTCCAGTGCCGGAGGCGCTCCGCGCCGCCTGAATCCCCTACGCTCTCTCGACCTCTTTTTTCGGAGCTCCCTCGATCATGAACACCAAGACGATCATCCTCGCCGCCTGCACCGCCACCGGACTGCTGTTCGGCGGGTGCGAACCGTCCAGCTCCGGGCCTCCGACGCCGGTCGCGGCCTCCATTCCGGCCGCCTACTTCACCAAGAACCGTCCGACCGAGGTGCCGGACCTCATCAAGGTCAAGCCGACCGCGAAGGTCGGGGACCAGGTCTCCTTCCTGGCCCGCGTCGGCGGACGACCCGAACCCTTCGTCGACGGTATCGCGATGTTCACGGTCGCGGATCCCTCCCTGCTTTCCTGTGAAGTGATGGGCGAAGAAGATCACTGCCCGGTTCCCTGGGACTACTGCTGCGAGGATTCGAACGCCATCACCATGGGTATGGCGACCGTTCGTTTCATCGGCGAAGCCGGTGATCCGATCGCGGCCAACGCGAAGGGCGCCGGGGGACTCGCACCGCTCCGATTCGTGGTGGTCGAAGGCACGGTCGGCGACCGGAACGACGACGGTCTCTTCGTGGTCGATGCCGACCGCATCTGGGTCGGCGGACGTCCGGAACGCGGCAACCTTCGACTCGGCTCCCACGCGGGCGAGGAAAACGTCAACATCGTGGTGGCCCACGATCACGACCACGACCACGACCACGAACCCCATGACCATGATCACGACGGAGACGGCATCCCCGATCACTGATCGGAGACCCGCGATGCCGCGTCCCGTCGTACCATTCCAGACATGAGCCTTTTCCTCGGAATCGACGTCGGCACGAGCGGAACCAAGGCGATCATCCTCGACGACGCCGGGGCGGTCGCCGGTACGGGGTCGGGGCGTCACGAACCGGACGCTCCGCAACCCGGCTGGTCCGAACAGGATCCCGAAGCGTGGTGGCCGAGTTCACTCACCGCGATCCGCGACGCCTGTCGCGACGCGGGGGTCGAGGCCGTTTCCATCGATGCCGTCGGTCTCACCGGCCAGATGCACGGCCTGGTGGCGCTCGACGCGGCCGGCGTCCCGGTGCGGCCGGCCATTCTCTGGAACGATGGCCGCAGCCAACCGCAGTGCCGGGCGGTCGAGGAACGACTCGGAATCGAACATCTCGTGGCCGCCTGCGGGAACCGCATGCTTCCAGGTTTCACGGCCCCGAAGCTGCTGTGGATGAGGGAGCACGAACCCGAGGCTTACGCCCGAATCTCCACCGTCCTGCTTCCCAAGGACTGGATTCGATACCGACTCTCCGGTGAAATGGTCATGGACGTGTCCGACGCTTCGGGGACCGCGGTCTTCGACTGCGCCCGACGGACGTGGTCGGATGATCTCCTGAAGGCGCTCGATCTCCCGCGGGCCTGGTGGCCACACGCGGCGGAGGGACCCGAGGTCGTCGCGGCGATCTCCGAGACCGCGGCATCCGAGACCGGCCTCCGACCCGGCATACCGATCGTCGCCGGCGCGGGCGATCAGGCCGCCTCCGCGATCGGAACCGGCCTGGTCTCCGAGGGGCGGGTCGGAACCACGCTCGGTACCAGTGGCGTGGTCTTCGCGCCGACCGATGCCTGGCGATCCACCCCCGACGGTCGACTCCACGCCTTCTGCCACGCCGTACCGGGCCGGTGGCATCTGATGGGCGTCATGCTCTCGGGCGCAGGAAGCCTCGACTGGTTCCGCAGCGCGATCGTGCCCGACATCGACGAGGCCGCGGGTGACGATGCGTTCCCCCGAATCGAGGCGATGGCGGACGAGGTCCCGGCCGGCGCCGACGGGCTGCTGTTCCTCCCCTATCTGTCGGGCGAACGAACCCCCTGGCCGGATGCCGATGCCCGTGGCGCGTTCATCGGACTCGATCTCCGGCACGACCGACGGCACCTCGCCCGAGCCGTCTTCGAGGGCGTGACCCACGGGCTCGCGCAGTGTCTCGAACTCATCCGGTCCACCGGGGTCCAGCCCCGCACCGTGACCCTCTCCGGCGGTGGTGCGAACAGCGAACTCTGGCGGCGGACCTGCGCCGATCTCTTCGGCACCCCGGTCACCACCACCAGCACCACCGAAGCCACTGCCTGCGGGGCGGCGATCCTCGCCGCGGTCGGCGCGGGGGCCTTCGCGAGCGTGGAGGATGCGTGTGCCTCGGTGTCGAGTGAACAAGATCGAATCGATCCGGGCCCGGACCGCGAAGTCCTGATGGCGAGACACGAGGTCTTCGCCAGGCTCTACCCGGCGCTCCAGTCCGAGTTCCCCGCCATCGCCGGCAACGACTGACGTCCACCGAGGAGGATCAAAACGTGCTCGAAATGCTCGCCATGACCGTCTCGATGCTGGGCGTCGGCTGGTTCATCTGGAAGTTCGTCAACGAACGCGAGGCTCGGGACGAATCGCTCCAGTCCAAGCTCGACGCGGACGACCGGCGGGCCGCGATCGGCCGCGGGGAGTCGCCGGAAGCCTTCGACCGCGAGCGAGACCGGAATCGATCCTGATCGATCATTCGATCACGTCCCGCACGATGCGGATCCACGAATCAGACGGCGAGCCCGCGGTTCCGAATCCGATTGATCGAGGGCTGCAGGTTCCGTCCCGGGCACTCGGTCGC
>CAJWFU010000415.1:0-2921 GCA_913031315.1 uncultured Phycisphaerae bacterium
GGCGGATCAAGGTCGACGGCCCCGGTCTCTTCGCCTCGCATTCGAGTCGTGGCGTCGAATCCGATCTTCGTTCCTGCGGCGATCGAGGGCGTGGAGTGATCCAGAATGTCCAATGGCCCACGCACGAAGACGAGGTCACGGCGGAAGTCGCAACGTCGCATGATCGTCTCGATCACTGCGGGCTCGTCGTGAACCGGTACGTCGCCGTCGACGACCACCACCGACTTGGTCCAGGCCATCTGGCCCGCACCCCATACCGAGTGCATCACTCTCCGACCCTGCAGTGGGTAGGCCTTGTCGATCGAGATGAACGCCGCGTTGTGAAAACATCCGTAGCGAGGGAGGTGGTAATCCTGGATGTCGTGGACGATGGTCTTCAGGAGCGGGAGGAAGAGCCGCTCGGTCGCCTTCCCGAGGTAGTAGTCCTCCTGCGGGGGCAGGCCCACCACCGTGGTCGGATAGACCGCGTGGCGTCGGTGGGTGATCGCCGTGACTTCAACCACCGGGTAACGATCGGGCAACGAATAGAATCCGGTGTGATCACCGAAGGGACCCTCAAAGACCGCGCCCGGACCGAGCTCTCCATCGGTTCGAGGGTCGAAGTCGATCCCTCCGGCATCGGTATGCACGAAACCTTCGATGACGATTTCCGCGTTGGCGGGAACGCGGAGCGGCACGGTCTTTGCCGCGACCATCGGAATTCCCCGGCCGTTGAGGAAGCCCGCCATGAGGAGCTCCGAGATGCCCGGGGGCAGGGGGGCGGTGGCCGCGTAGGGAAGGCAGGGTTCACCTCCGAGCACGATCGCGATCGGCATGGGCTTCCCGATCTTCTTCCAGCTCCGCCAATGCGACGCGCCGTCGTGATGCATGTGCCAATGCATGGCCAGAGTCGTGGGGCCCAGCAGCTGCGAACGGTACATCCCGATGTTGTGGCTGGCGGGCTTGGACACGCCTTGATCGTCGGCGTGGATGGTGTGCATGCCTGCGAGGGTGATGTATCGGCCCCCGCCGTCTGCGGTACCCGCGTCCTCGGCCGAGATCCCGAAGCCCACCGATGCGGGATCACCGTCACGTGGCCAGCATTTGAGAATGGGAAGTCGTCGAAGGTCCACTTCGCCATCACTCGTCAACTTGACCACGTCCTGGCACTGGCCATGGCGGACGGTTCTGGGTGGAATGCGGAGCAGCGGTGCGAACTCGCGGAGTTTGGTCCAGATCTCGGAAAGGTTCCGGGGCGGAACCGGCTTGACCAGTGATCCGATCCGGGCGGCAATCGCCTCGAGGCCTCCGCCGCCCCCCGGCGTGGGGTCTGCGGACGCCAGGGCCCGTTCCATTCTGGAATAGGAACCGAAGAGATTGATCGCCAGCGGGAAGTCGCAGCCCTCGATGTTCTCGAAGAGAACCGCAGGCCCTCCCAGATTCCCTCGGCCCGGATCGAAGGCTTCCGCCGCGGCGCTGGCAACCGGCGATCGCGACAACGCCAGTCGGTCGGCGATTTCCGTGACCTCGAGGATCGGAGATACCGGACATTGAACACGGATCAATTCGTCCGTGGCGTCGAGTTCCGAGATGAACGACTGCAAGTCTGGCATGAGTTCAGGATATCCGGGGACCTTGTTTTCGCAGGTTCGTGGTTCTGGGATGCGTCTTCATCCGGGAGTCCCGAAGGAGCAGGAATTCGGACTCTCGGGGAGGCAGCCCGCCGAAGGCCGGAGTTTCGCTGGAATCCTGAGGCGGCATCCGATTCCAGTGCCAGGGTTCCAACCCCGGGATTCCCTATGAAACGTCCGATTCTTTCCAGCATTCTGGCCTTCTGCCTCGCAGCTCTTGCGGGTGGCTCGGCTTCTGGTCAAGGAATTCGAGCCGCTGGATGATCTCGGAGATCGTTCGCTCGCCCGATTCCTGATGCCCTCCCAAGTGAACGCATCGACTACTGGGCGCGATACCGAGAGGATTCGAATTGGGCGGGTGGCTCGCTGTCCGCGAACCTGATCATGGTCGCCACCCCGCAGAGCGTTCCTCGATACCTCGTCCGGGGTCGGCGATCGGATGACGTCTGGACCGCCACCACGGAAATCGATCTCGCGGCATCGCTACCCGCTCAGGGAAACCGCCTCGTGGAGGTACCCTTCGAATTCGAGAATCTGGAGGACGTGTCGACGTCGAACGGAACGTTGTCGATCGAAATCCGAACCGATCCTTCCCACGAAGAAGAGGCCGGACATTGCATGATGTTCCTGGGGTGCGTCGTCGAGCAGTCAAGCCGTGAATCGGGCTTGTTGCTTGGATCGCATTCGGTGGGAGGAGACACCACGGGATCGCATCTCGCGGATGGCGACGTGCTCCAGACGGACGGATCGTTGCTGCAGCGTTTTTACGATGACGACTACCTCCGGGAGTTCATCAAGGCCGGTGAATGGAACACCTTCGTCGTCACCCTCGGGTCGAACGATTTGAATGCATTGCAGAGGACGCCGCAGGAAACGGTCGCCGGCATCTCGGCGGTCATTGACCGGTATCGCACCATCAGCCAACAGGTCCGGGCCGAGGATCCTTCGATTCTTCCTGCGGAGTTCCTGGTCATCACCCCGGCGACCGCCGGTTCCGAGTCACGTTCCAGTCAATATGCGGAGCTCGACCTGGCGCTGGGCGATCTCGCCGGCGATGACGTCGCCGTCGTCCATCTGCACGCCTTGCTGACCGAGGCGGTCGGCACCTGGGTGGAGTACGAATCACAACTTCTCGTCGACGGAACGCTTTCGGATGAAACCGGTTCGATGATGAAGGCCGAACTCGTCCCGAATCAGAATTTCAGCGATGGAATCGGCAGTGGAATCGCCATTCGAGGTGGAGACACCATTGAGATCCGCGATCTTGAGGCGATTGGAAACAGTGCTGGAGACCGCGGTGGCGCGATCTCG
>CAJWFU010000416.1:0-2912 GCA_913031315.1 uncultured Phycisphaerae bacterium
AGGTTCCGATCGTCGCGTGGGGGAGATCCCCGAGAATCTCACTCAACGAGGCGATTTCCGACTCGTCGATTTCGAGGAGATAGCGGGATGGATCCTCCGCGAACGCTCGCGCGGTCATCGAGACGTCACCTTCGACCGGCATCGCCTCGAGATCGATTTCAAGACCGAAGCCGCCGGCGAAGGCCATCTCGATCGCCGCGACCAGCACGCCTCCTTCGCTGGCGTCGTGTGCACTTCGAACGATGCCCCCACGAATCGCGGCCGCGATCGCCGCAGCGGTTCGCGGCCCTCGCTGCAGATCCGTCACCGGCAATCGGTCGCTCCCCGCAGAGGCGTCACCACCGATCCGCAGGAAGTGGGATCCCGCAAGATGGTCGGTCGTCGTCCCGACGAGAACCAGTCGGGTACCGGCCTGCTTCGCGTCCATCGATGTCACGAAACGCTCTTCCTCGACGATTCCCATTCCCGAAATCAACAGGGTCGGAGGTACTCGGATCGTACGCCCGTCTTCGGTCGAGAACTGATTGTTCAAGGAATCCTTGCCGCTGACGAACGGGGTTCGATAGGCGAGCCCGCCATCCAGACACGCCTCCGCCGCCCGCACCAGGGTGCCGAGATTCCTCGGGTCGCCACAGCTCGGCCAGCAGAAGTTGTCAAGGATGGCGATGCGGGACGGATCCGTACCCACGCACACCATGTTGCGAACGCACTCGTCGATCGCCGCCAATCCCATCAGATATGGATCACGGGCGAACCCGGTCGCAAGTCCGTGGCCGATGGCCAGTCCTCGGTCCACCTCGGGAACCGGGCGGACCACCGCGGCATCTCCGGGACCGGCGTTCGGGCCGGCGAACGGCCGGAGCAACGAGCCGCCTTGAACTTCATGGTCGTACTGCCGGATGATCCAGGCCTTGCTGGCAAGGTTGGGATGCCGGAGCAAGGCTTCCGCATGATCGAAGAGTTCGGACGCCCCGGCGACCGGTTCACGGTCCTGGACTCCGGGGTCGATTCCACCCGCTTCGATCCTGGCCCAGCTCGGATCCCAGATCGCTTCTCGAACCGGCATCGGCACCCCGTCGTGCAGGAACGCCATCGAGATACGCCCGACTTCCGTCTCCTCCCAATGGAGGATGAGTTCACGGTCCGGGGTTCCAAAGACCCCGAGATCACACCACTCGACGCCATGGTCTCCGCAGATTTCCGCCACCGCCTCGACTCGTTCCGCCGGGACCGCGAGGACCATGCGTTCCTGGGCTTCACTGATCCACACCTCGACCGGGGTCAGCCCGGCGTACTTCAGCGGGGCGCGGTCCAACTGCACCTCGGCCCCGAGCTTTTCGCCCATCTCGCCCACGGCGCTGGAAAAACCACCGGCACCGCAGTCGGTGATGGCACTGAACAGGCAGCCATCGGCATGATCGCGGGCCGCGAGAATCGCATCCAACACGACCTTCTCGGTGATCGGATTGCCGATCTGAACCGCGTGGCTGAACTCATCGGCATGAGTGTCGGTGAGTTCGGCGCTGGAGAAGGTCGCTCCGTGAATGCCATCCCGCCCGGTCCGTCCGCCAAGGGCGATGATCCGATCGCCAGGCTGCGCATCACCATCAACCCGGTCCCGAGGCATGACCCCGACACAGCCGCAGTACACCAGCGGGTTACCGACGTAGCGGTCGTCGAACCACACCCCGCCATCGAGGGTGGGGATGCCCATGCGATTACCGTAGTCCCGAACACCGCCGACGATCTCCGAGAGCGTCCGCCGCGGGTGAAGGCAGCCGGCGGGGAGATCTTCGGGCTCGTCCGTCGCCACGCAGAAGACGTCGGTGGCGGCAATCGGCTTGGCCGCGAGACCGGTTCCGATGATGTCTCGAATACAACCACCGATTCCGGTGGCGGCGCCGCCGTAGGGTTCGAGGGCGGACGGGTGATTGTGCGTCTCGACCTTCATGCACACCGCATGATCGTCGTCGAAGGCCACGATTCCGGCGTTGTCGACGAAGACCGAAAGGCACCATTCATCCAATCCGTCCGCCATGAGTTGATGCGTCGCCGCGGCGACCGTCGACTTCAGAAGATTGTCGATCCGCACCGTGCCTTCCGGCGTGACCGCATGCCCCGGGCGGTCATCCGCGGATTCGACCAGGGCCGGGCCGTCGCCACCTCCGTCGGGCTCGCGGTAGTCGATGGTGGCCTTCAACGTCTTGTGGACGCAATGCTCCGACCAGGTCTGGGCGAGACTTTCCAATTCGATTTCTCGAGGTTCGCGTTCGAGTCCTCGATAGTGATCTTGAATGGTCTGCATCTCTTCGAGTGAAAGGAAGAGATGTGCTTCCCGGCTCAGTCGTTCGAGCGCGGCTTCATCCAACCCGGTGATCTCGATGTTTCGAACCTCGAACGGGCGATCGTGCCCCGCCGGAAACGAATCGGGGAGGTAGGCATGATCATGAATGGCATGCACCACCGGGTTGGCGAGGAATCGAGTCGCGATCACCCTGGCCTCGGCCGCATCCACGCCATCCAGTTCCCAGCGAACGCCGGTTCGAACCGAGATCCGACGAGCCTTTTCCTCACCCAGCACGGCCTCCAGGGCGGTGGCGATCGAAGCCGAGGTGGGATCCATGACACCGGGAAGTGGATGCACTTCGACCACCACCCCGGCTTCAGGCGCCGGACTCGCACCCGACCGAGGGGTCTGCATCACCGGGTCGGCAAGCAGGTCCTCGCCGATCCGTTGGAGATCCGCGGGGTCGAGATCACCCTCGAACAAAAACACGTCGGCCCTCCGAACCGAGCCCGGGCTCGGTACGGACTCTAGACCTTCGATGTCATGAAGCAGCGCATCCGATGCGGGATCACCGGCCTCAGGGCGACGGCGAACCTCGATTCGGTGGACGGCGACGGCAGAAGCG
>CAJWFU010000417.1:0-2903 GCA_913031315.1 uncultured Phycisphaerae bacterium
TCGTTCAACCTGATCGCCCGGCCGTCGTTCGATGCGAATCGACAGTTTCGGATCTCCACCTCGGTCCCACCGTAGATCAGGACCGAACCCAGCCAACGCGAGGACGAGGCGCAATCGGCCCGGTTGCGAACGAATTCGCACGCGTCCAGCACGCAGGAGTTCATGGCACCGAGCGTGACGAGGGTTTCATTCCCGAAGGCGGACCGGGCGCGGTTGCCCTCGAACACGCACGAGACGAGGCTGGCATCCAGCGAGGGCGAATAGAAGTTGAAGAGACCGAAACCCCGAACCTCGTTCTCTTCGAAGCGGCAGTCGATGAAATCTCCGGAGACCAACGGCCGGAAGAAGTACTGGTTCACCCCCATGAGCGAGCAATTCCGAACGGTGATGTTCTCGGCGGCCAGATCCGCGGCGAGAATGAAGGCTCCAGAGGAGCCGGTAGCATCGACCACGCATGAGTCGAAGACGCATCCGCGCAGAACGACCCGTCCGACGACACCGGGCCCGGCCCCGATGAACCCGAACTCTCCGGAGGAGACCTCCACGCCGATCACCTGGCATTCGTCGAGTACGAGCGAGGCTTCCGCGTCCACGTTGAATCCAATCGAGGCGAACGCATCGCCCAGGATCGTGATGGACGCCAGTTCCAGATTCGCCGGACCGGAGACCGTCCACCGCGTCGAGCCGACGATCCGCGTGGAACCATCCTCGGCCCCGACGATCTTGATCGACCGATCGATCACCTGTGCCACTTCGGTTTCATATGTTCCGGAACCGACTTCGACACGATCACCGTCTGCGGCGGCCTGCAGCGCCATGTCCAGAGAGGTGTATTGACACCCGCTGGCACACACGGTGATCGTCTCGGCCGAGGCGGTCACGCTCGAGCAGGCCAGGACCACCGCGGCGAGCAACGTTCGGCACAAGTCGTTCATCGAGGAGGTGTCCTGTCGTTGAGAGGATGCAGCCGGGCCACCGAGCGCGTGGGACATGGGGCTTCGCCCGACGGGACCTGTTCCCGGTATCGAGAGTCTCCTACGAAGCCCGGAGACCCCTGGTTCCCGAGGGCGATGGGTCGCGGAGGAATCTCCACCGGCTGGTTCGCCCTCCAGGATCCCGGACCAAGGCCTTGATACCGCCACGGACATCGAGGCGTGGCTGATCCCGGTCGGATTCCGGCCACACCAACACCCAGACCACGGCTCCCACAGACTACGCCACGCCGCCGGCACCTCCAACCTCAAGAAGGCCAATCAGCCGATACCCCTGCCGGATTTCGGAGAATGGCGAAAACAGGCGACCGATACCCCACCTTCGCGGCGCAGCAGGAAATGCGTACCCCACAGCAACCCGGAACGCCGCACCCATGATGGATGCGGCGTTGGTGTACTCGTCTGCTGCTGTCAGCTGATCGCGTCAGCCGGCCACCGACACGGGCCCACGCCGAGAACAGGATGCCGAGGTCGGTGCCGTCGACGACTTCGGCGTCATTGAAGTCTGCGAGGCAATCCTCTACCTGGCATTCATCCCAGTAGACGAAGGCGGTTCACCGCGTCGCGGCGGATGGGCACGGGACGGTGCGCCCCCAGAACCTCAGCGGGTTCGGGTGACGTAGTTCGCAGGCCAGGGGTCGGGGAACACCTCACCCGATCGCCAGCGAACGATCTCGTCCTCCGTCAGGAAGCACTTCTTGATCGCCTCCGTGAACCGGTCCACCTGATTCCGATCGCCGATCACCGTCAGGTGGCAGTGGCGATCGCCAAAGCGGCCCGCCTCCTTCGCCAACCGCTCCCGGAGTCCCTTCCGCTCCTCTTCGCCGAGGTTGTTCCCATCGTTTTCGAGGATTCCGGCCCGCCAGTAGCTGACCAGTTCGAGGTCGATGCCGGCCGCCGCCTGGTTCCAAAGCAGCGAGACGTCGTCGCGGCTGCAGAGATAGAAGAAGCCCTTGCTTCGGTGGATGTACTGGCCGAGATGCCGGGTGCAGGTGTCCCAAAGTCGCTGCGGGTGGAAGGGACGGTCGTCCTTGATGACCCGGGTCGCCAGGTCGTAGGATGGGGCTTCGCTGCGCTCGGACTCGAAGGAAGGCGACAGCTCCTCGATCAGCGGTCGGACCCGGTGGTAGTCGTACTCGGGCATGGCCTGAAGATCATCGATCGGAAGGTTGCCCCACGGCAGCGACATCACGGGCACGAGCGGATTCAGCCCGTGGATGCACTCGGCGATCCCCCGGATTCCGTCATCGCCGATCCGGTCGGCCTTGGTGAGCAGAACGTGGCTGCAGAAGAGTACCTGCTCGACCAGGAGATTCGTCGTGTCCCGGCGTCCATTTCGAACGTTGGCCTGCATGCTGGGCGCGAGCCGTCGACCACGGTCGTAGTCCTGATCGATCATCGCGGCATCCACCAGCGTCAGCAGGCCGGTCAGTTCGAATCGCGATTGCGTGGCGAAGAACTCGACGATCGGCATCGGATGGCAACTGCCACTGGTCTCGATGACGATCAGCTCCGGGGGCCGTTCGGCCAGCATCGATTCGAGCGCCTTCTGAAGTTCCCCGACCCCCTTCCGGCTGCTCAGGACACAGGCGTGAATGGAATGGAATCGGCGATCACCCTCATCGGTGAATTCGGTCCGGGCGACGATCTGGCCGTCGACGTCGAGCTCGCTCATGTCGTTGACGACCACGCCCAGGTCGAGGCCGCGCTGGTGGGCCTGTTCGATCAGGCTCCTGAGCAGCGTGGTCTTCCCCGATCCGAGGAAGCCGTTGAGGACCAGCACCGGAACCCGGCTCGTCGATTCTTCCGTCCGCTTTTCTGTAGTCATGAAATCATTCCGTGCCCGGCGGCCGATCGTCGGCCTTTGCTCAGGGGGGTGGGATTTTAGCGTGGACGCCGAGGGACCGAGAC
>CAJWFU010000418.1:0-2902 GCA_913031315.1 uncultured Phycisphaerae bacterium
GTGGTTCGCCGGTGACCAGTGATTCGTCGATCTCGCTCCGACCGTCGATCACGGTCCCATCGACGGGGACCCGACCACCAGGGCGGACCTGGAGGTGATCGCCGATCTCCAGATCACGGCTGGCCACGAGTTCGACCGTGTCGTCCGGACCGAGTCGTTCCGCCTCGTCGGGTTGAAGTTCGAGGAGGTCGCGGACCGCGGCTCCGGCCCGCACGGATGCCGCGGCCTCCAGCCAATGCCCGAGACTGATGACTCCCAGGAGGGCCGCCGCCTCCGCGAAGTAGAGCGGGCGGTCGGTCCAGACGCTCTCGGCCCCCGCGGCCGACTGCTGCATCACGAAGACCACGAAGCTCCAGATGAACGCGGTACTGGCACCAATCGAGACCAGGGTGTCCATGTTGGTCCCGCCGCGAAGGGCCGCCTTCCACGCGGAGGCGTAGAAGCCGCCACCGGCGACCACCAGCACGATGGCCGAGCCCAGGAACATCACCCACGGCATCCAGGGGTGATCGCCGCCTCCGAGGGTCCAATGCAGGGTCTCGAGGGGCACCCAAAGCCCGAGGCCGACGATCGCTCGTCGCCGCCAGAGCCGAACCGAAGAGGATTGTGATTTTTCCAGCCGGGTCCGCGTCTCCTGCAGGTCGAAAGCCTCGGCCAGCACTCCGCCTTTGAAACCGCCGTCGGAAATCGACTTGAGGACGGCCTCGGCCGAGACTTCACCGTGAACTTCAGCCGATCCGGTGATGAAGTCCACCCGGGCCGCTTCGACCCCCGGAAGGGCGGCGATGCTGGACTGAAGGCCGTTCGCACAGCCCGTGCAGTGCATTCCTTCGACCGAGAACCTCGACCCCGCAGCTCCGTATTTTCGATCCCCGGCCTCTGAATCGGACTCCGAGGGCCCGGGGTGACGATGGTGTTCGTTGTCCATGTTTGAATCGTATGGTGGGTCCGATGATGCGTGGGAGTCCGATTTGGATTGGCGGCGAGGTCGGGAGGCGGCTAGTCTTCTGGTTCATGAGCCAGCCGAATCGTCACTCGACCGAATCGACCGTCCTGCCCGCCCTTGCGGCGGTCGTGGCGACGGCGGTCCTGCTTTCGATGGCGGTGACCACCGGAGCGACCCCGCGGCTCGCTCCGGCGGACGCGATTCAGGCCGTCTTCCTTCGATCAGCGGCCAGTTGCAAGACGGTTCTTCCTCGAACCGTCGCCCGGCAGGTGGTGCCCCTCTCCGTGGCGCCAAGCGAGGTGTCGCCCCTGGCGTCCTTCCGGAATGCCAACGACGTCTTCGAGCAGGTGGCTCCGGCCGGGCCCGCCCGGGGGAATCTCCCCCCGCCGATGGTCTGAATCACGCTTCGCGTCGGATTCAGAACCACAGACCCCTTCGATTCAAATCATTCACGTCGTCATCTCCGGCTCCGGTCGGTCGTGTCGGCCACCACCGGAATCCACCACGAGGTGGATTCGGTGCGTCTCCCGAAAGGACCCTCCCATGGGCGTTCCGTTCTTCGGCTGGGCTGCCAAGAAGCTCTTTGGTACCCGTAATCAGCGTCAAGTCGGTCGTTTTCTCGACAAGGTCGCCGCGGTCAACGATCGCGAGGAGGCGGCTCGTCTCCTGACCGACGTCGAACTCCGAGCCAAGACCGTCGAGTTCCGGAAGCGGATCGCCGACGGCGAGGACGGCTACGAGCTGATTCCCGAGATCTTCGCGATCGCCCGGGAAGCCATGGACCGTGCGGTGGGCATTCGGAACATCTTCAATCCGGAATCCGGATTCGATCCGAACACCCTTCCCGAGGATGCTCGCAAGCTCTTCGACCAGACTCTGGCCGAGATGGAAGCCACCGAAGCGGCTCCGCCGGCGGGCGATCTCCTGGGGGCCGAAGAGGCCATCCCCTCCTGGCTCTTCGTCGACATCCCCAACCGGATCTACGAGGCGGTTCGCGAGCTTCACCCGGTGAGTCGGCCGCCGTTCCGCGCCCGCCCCTTCGATGTCCAGCTCATCGGCGGGATCGTGCTCAGTGAAGGACGGATCGCGGAGATGAAGACCGGTGAGGGCAAGACCATCGTCGGGCCCCTCGCCTGCTATCTCGCTTGTTCTGAAGATCGCCAGGTCCATGTGGTCACGGTGAATGACTACCTCGTCCAACGTGACCGTGACTGGACCTTCCCCTTCTTCCGGGCCCTCGGGCTCACGGTCGGGGCGATCCATCCCATGCACATGCAGTCCGGGGACGTGAAGAAATCGATGTACGACTGCGACGTCGTCTACGGGACGACCGCGGAGTTCGGTTTCGACTACCTCCGGGACAATATGAAACTCCGGCCCGAGGACCAGGTCCAGCGTCGTCGACAGTTCGCGATCGTCGACGAGGTCGACTCGATCCTGATCGACGAGGCTCGGACGCCGCTGATCATCTCCGGCCCCGCTCATTCGGTTCGCCCCCGGTACGAGCTGGCCGATGGTCTCGCCCGTCACCTGGTCGAACGACAGAAGGAATGGTCGGCGGCCGATGACAAGGTCCAATCCTGCATGGTGCAGATCTCGGGTCTCGAAGGTGATCTTCGAAACGCTCGGGACAAGGCCGCCATTCCCGCGATCAAGGCCTCGTTGGAGAGCGCGCGGGACGAGCTTCCCAGACTTGAAGCCTCTCGCGACCGGTTCGTCCAGTTCTTCGAGGTCGAACTCGACAAGAAGCAGGCCTCGCTCACCCACGAAGGGGTGACCGAGGCCCAGCGGCAGGCGGGAATCGGTTCGTTCTACGTGGGTGACAACATCGACCTCCCCCACCTTCTCGAACAGGCGTTGCGGGCCCACGTGGTCTACGTTCTCGATCGCGACTACGTGGTCGCGGCGGATGAGAACGGTGAGGCGGGCGTGGTGATCGTCGATCAGAACACCGGT
>CAJWFU010000419.1:0-2899 GCA_913031315.1 uncultured Phycisphaerae bacterium
GTACCGGTGGCGGCAACGGTGGGGGGCCATCGAGCGTCATCACCCTCGCCACCACGGTTTCAAATGTCTACTCGGTGCCCGTGGGGAGCGGCGGAATTGCGATCCCTTTGGAAATGGCGATGACGGGAACGGGGACCTGGACCTGGAGCTACCGGCCGACGGTCGACGAGTTCAAATGGGCCGCAAGCATGACCGATGTGTCGTTCTGGCTGGAGGACGGTGCCTCCGTCTCGGTCGAGTACACCTACGAACCGAGCAACGCCGTGGTGCCTGGTCCCATGGCGGTGGTGACCCTCGCCGCGGTCGGGATCATCGGTCGTCGCAGACGTCGCTGACC
Source organism: uncultured Phycisphaerae bacterium (assembly GCA_913031315.1). GTDB lineage: Bacteria > Planctomycetota > Phycisphaerae > Phycisphaerales > SM1A02. Next base: position 338 of record CAJWFU010000419.1, read on the forward strand.
TGCGGCGTTGGTGCGAACCTCGTGAACGGACGCCAACCGATCGGAGCCCGGCCCGGAATCGACATTCCGGGCCGGGCTTCGCTTTTCGCCACCCTTGGGACCGGGGCCGTCCACGAGTGGGAAGGGCGGAGGGCATTCCCGGGTTCGGCTACACTTCGCGCTCCATGCCCAAGACCCAACGACGTGTCGTCATCTCCGGCCTCGGCCCCGTCACCCCCGCGGGTGTGGGGATCGATCCCATGTGGGAGAGAGCCTGTGAAGGCGGCAGCACCATCTCTCGCATCGAAACCTTCGATGCGAGTGGATTTCGTAGCCGCCACGGCGGTGGAATCCCCAAGGATCTCTTCAGCGTTCGCGATGCGGTCCCCAAGTCGTACCGCAAGGCGACCAAGGTCATGGCCCGGGACATCGAGTTCGCGGTCGGTGCCGCGGCTGCGGCGATCGCCGACGCCGGCCTGGTCACCAAGGCCGCCGGCGACGAAGAGCCCACGATCGCACCCAACCGAATGGGATGCCACATCGGCGCCGGTCTCATCGCGGCCGACATCGATGAACTCTCGATGGCGCTCGCAAGATCCGTCGACGCCGACGGCAAGTTCGACTACGGGATCTGGGGCGAGCAGGGGATGGGCAACCTGACCCCGCTGTGGCTCCTCAAGTACCTGCCGAACATGCTGGCGTGTCACGTCACGATCATCCATGACTGCCAGGGCCCGTCGAACACGATCACCTGCGCGGAATCGAGTGCGACCCTCTCGATCGGCGAGTCGATGCGGGTCATCCAGCGGAACGCGGCGGATGTCTGCCTTTCCGGGGGCTGTGATTCGAAGCTCAACCCGATGGCGCTGCTTCGCCAGCAGTTCGCAGGACGACTCGCGGTCACCGGTGATGACGATGCCACGGCCCACGAGGCGGTCCGGCCGTACGCCGCGGACGCCGACGGCACCCTCGCCGGCGAGGGTGGAGGGCTCCTGGTCCTCGAAGCACTCGAGTCCGCCCGCGATCGTGGAGCACGGGCCTACGCGGAGGTCTCCGGCTTTGGTGCGGCCCAGTCCGACTGTCCCGACACGGTGGGCATGACCTTCGCCGAAGACGACCCCGGACTCGAGAGTGCGATTCGCCAGGCCCTCCGGGCGGCGAAACTCGAACCCTCGGACATCGACGCCATCGTCCCGAGCGGGACGGGCATTCTCGAAGTCGACGCCTCGGATCGACGCGGCATGGCCGCGGTCTTCGGCGATCGGCTCCCGTCGATTCCATTGATCCTGCCAATTCCGGTCTTCGGGCTCTCGGGCGCGGGAATCGGTGCCGTCTCCGTCTCGATCGCCGCCAAGGCGATCGAGCAGCAGCGACTTCCAGCCCGGGTCAACGCCGAGTCGATCGACGGATTGGACGCGGCCGCCGCGGATTCGCGGGAAGCGGATCTCGGTGCGGTCCTGGTATTCACGACGAATCTTGGTGGACAGTCCGCGGCGGTCGTCCTGACCCGCGTCGACGAGGAGTTTTCCCGATGACCATCGAACGAAACGACGACGAACGAGTGGTCATCACCGGCATGGGGTGGGTCACGCCCCTCGGGTGCGACCTGGATTCGGTCTGGAAGCGGTTGATGGCCGCGGACAGTGGCATGGCGCCGATCACCCGGTTCGATGCCGCGACCTTTCCCACGAAGTTCGCCGCCGAGGTGAGGGACTTCAACGTCGATGACTTCGTCGACGATCCGGCCGTCCATGCCGATGCCGGTCTGAACGTGCAGTTTGCGCTGGGGGCGGCCCGGCAGGCCTGGACGCAGGCCGGCCTGAGCGCCGGCAACTTCGATCCGCTTCGGGCCGGGCTCTATCTGGGTGCCGGCGAAGGCGTCCTGGACTTCGACAACTACGCGGGCAGCAACATCGCCGGCTGGAACGACGAGGAGCGTCGCGTCGATGGCGTTCGCTGGGTCGAGGAAGCCCTGAAGACGATGAGCGCGATCCGCGAGATCGAGCAGGAACCGAACATGCCGCTGGCCCACCTGGGTCGTGAGTTCGGCCTTCGCGGCCCCGCCTACAACTGTCTGACGGCTTGCGCCGCCAGCACCCAGGCGATCGGCGAGGCGACCGACATCCTTCGTCGCGGCGATGCGGACCTGATGCTCTCCGGTGGCACGCACACCATGATCCATCCGCTGGGGGTCACGGGTTTCAACCGGTTGACCGCGCTGTCACAGCACGACGGCGATCCGACCGAAGCCTCGAAGCCTTTCGACCGGACACGGGGTGGATTCGTCATGGGCGAGGGTTCGGGCATGGTGGTGCTCGAGACGCTCGCGCACGCGAAGGCTCGAGGGGCGACCCCGATCGTCGAGATCCTCGGCTACGGATCGAGCTGTGATGCCTACCGGATCACCGACATCCAGCCGGATGGCCGGGGTGCGGGCGCCGCGATGGTGCAGGCGTTGGAGGAGGCGGGCATCGATCCGCACGGAACCGGCGCCGACGGCCGTCCTCACATCCACTACATCTCGGCCCATGGAACCGGCACCAAGGAGAACGACTCGATCGAGACCCGCGCCGTGAAGCGGGT
>CAJWFU010000420.1:0-2894 GCA_913031315.1 uncultured Phycisphaerae bacterium
GGCTCCACCGCGGAAGTCCGCGTGGGGCGATGCAACCAGGGCGAACTGCCCTTGGAGATCATCGATCTTCCCGGCATCTACGGCATGGACCTGGATCTTCCCGAGAGCCAGATGTGCCGAGACTGCCTGGACGGGCGACTCGACGAATCACCCGACACCGCCGTGGTGGTGATCGATGCCACCAATCCGTCTCGGGGCCTCGCCCTCGCCATCGCCGCGATTCGCCGCCGGCTTCCCACCGTGGTCGCCCTGAACATGGCGGATCTCGCGGCCCGCCGCGGCCTTTCGTTCGACGAAGAAGGATTGGGAAAACGACTTGGCGTGTCGGTGGTCGCTATCAGCGGACGAACCGGCCGAGGCATGGTGGAACTCCTGGAAGCGATTCGAACCGCGACTCCCGGACGCAGTCCCCTGCCCGCTCCGGACTCGACCGTGGCCGAACGTCGCCTCTGGATCGATCAGGTCATCTCCGAGAGCACGGGGGGTCACGACGCCGTCGGTAATGCCAGCGACACCGTCGGAGTCCGACTCGACAAGGCCTTCACCCATCCGGTGCTGGGACTCCTGGTCTTCATGGCCATCATGTCCGGACTCTTCTGGACGATCTTCTCCCTTGCCTCGGTCCCCATGGATCTCGTCGACGGATTGTTCGGCACGTTCGGAGACCTCGCTTCCGATCTCATTCCACCGGGACCGATCCGCGACCTCACGGTCGACGGCATCATCGGCGGCATCGCTGGAACGGTGATCTTCCTTCCCCAGATCCTGATCCTCTTCTTCCTGCTGGCCCTGCTGGAAGACACCGGGTACCTCGCCCGCGCCGCGTTCGTGATGGATCGAATCATGTGCCGATTCGGCCTGCCCGGCCAGGCCTTCGTACCGTTGCTCTCGAGCCATGCCTGCGCGCTCCCGGGAATCATGTCCGCACGCCTGGTACCTGATCGCGACGATCGACTGACCACCATCCTCGTGGCTCCTTTCATGAGCTGTACGGCGCGGCTGCCGGTGTACGTGCTTCTGATCGGCCTGCTCTTCGACGGCCGCCCGTGGGTTGCTGGCCTCGCCTTCGCCGGGTGCTATCTGCTGGGAGCGGCGGCAGCCCTGATTTCAGCCTTCATCGCCCGGCGGACGATTCTTCCCGGTCGAAGTCGCCCCATGGTCCTGGAACTCCCGGACTACCGGCTCCCCAGCCTGCGTTCCGCACTGCTGCTTTCCTGGGATCGAGGCCTCGTCTTCCTCAAGAACGCGGGCACGATCATCGTGGCGATCTGCATCGCCATGTGGTGGTTGAGTGCCTATCCGATGGCGGATCCACCGGCCGAAGCCATCGCCCTGCAGCAGCAGGCAGCCCTGATCGCGGACACGGATGCGGAGGCCGCGGCCGAACTCGAATCCCAGGCCGGCATTCTGGAGGTGCAGGCGCAGCAGGCCGGCTCTTTCGCCGGTCGGATCGGGACTTTCGTCCAGCCGCTGTTCGCTCCGATGGGCGCCGACCGAACCCTCACCGTCGCGATCCTGACCAGCTTCCTTGCTCGAGAGGTGTTCGTCTCCACCGTCGCCGTGCTCCAGGGAGGCGGGGAGGATGTCGCGGATGACGACCATCAGGTCCTGTCCCTGGTTCGTAACGCGACCCGTGATGACGGCTCGCCGGTCTTCAATTCGGCGACCTCAGCCGCCATGCTGGTGTTCTTCGTACTTGCCATGCAGTGCCTGCCGACGCTGGCGGTGACCCGCCGGGAGACGGGAAGCTGGAGCTGGCCGGCCCTTCAATTCGCGTGGATGAGCGGCCTCGCCTGGGTGGCCGCGGTCATCGTCCATGCCTGCATGACCGCATTCGGATGATGCAGCCTCCACCTATTTTTCAACGGATCCGATGCTGACATGCCTTGGTCGGACTGGCAATTCTGGGTGGTGACGTTGATGGCCCTCGGGGGCGTCATTCTCGTGGTCCGTCCTCTCCTGCCGACCAAACGCCCCTCCGGACGTTGCGGAACCTGCCCTTCCGGTACGAACACCGACGAGGCGAAGGGGCAGCGAACGCCGCTCACCATCGAAGGTCGGCGAACGAAACAATCACGCCGCAGCAGCTCGAAATCCTAGAATCGCCGGTGTGACGGTCGGTCTGATTCGCCCTGGACACCGGCGATGGCGCGAGCGATCTCAAGGTCGCTCTGGGTGGTGATCTTGAGGTTGCGCTCGTCGCCTTCGACCATGGTGACCGGTTCCCCGAGACGCTCCACCAGCATGGCGTCGTCGGTCGCTCCATCAAGATCCCCCGCCGCATACGCCCGCCGAAGAAGTTCGATCTCGAAGAGCTGTGGCGTCTGCACCCGCCAGAGTCCCTGGCGTTCGACCGTCGCCTCGACCCGCCGTCCCGAAACCCGAGGACCAGGCGCATCTTCTTCAACCGCCGCCTCCCCGAGGATGTCGTCCACGCCTTCGTCATCGAGCCCGAGAATCGCGTCGACGCTGGCGTCCCGCTCCGCCGCTTCGAACTTTTCGGCCCCGCAGCGTTTCAACGTGTCGCGAACCGGGATTCCCGGAATCACGGCCTTGTTCGCATGCCCCGCCTCGAACACTCGTTCCACCAGGCCATCATCCACCAGGGGTCGAGCACCATCGTGAATCGCCACGTGGGTGCACCCCTCAGGAACCGCCTCGATGGCTCGCAGCACGGTCTCCCATCGTTCGCGGCGCCCGCCCTCGACCACGGTGGCACCGAGAAACCCCAACCTGGCTCCGTAGCGATCACGGAATGACTGAAGATCGTCGGGTGGGCCGGCCACGATGATCGCGTCGACCTCTTCCCGCTTGGTGAACGGCTCGATCGAGCGAAGGAGAACCGGGCGGCCCCCGAAGTCGGTGGCGAGTTTGTCGCCGGCACCGAAACGATG
>CAJWFU010000421.1:0-2893 GCA_913031315.1 uncultured Phycisphaerae bacterium
CCGCCCGTGGGCCTGAGCAGCCCCATCAGTAAATCCAATGTGGTGCTCTTGCCGCTGCCGGTGCCGCCGATCAGGCCAATGCGCTCGCCGCGGCGATCCTCCTGATGAGCTTCTACGCCAATGGCGCGAGCTTCCTCGCCTATGCGGTGATGGCCGAAAAACGCGGCATCGAGACGACCCAGCGCGGCACCAAGTCGCTCTATTTCACGACCGGGCTGGCCGAGGCGTTGGGGACGGCCGCCGGCGATCCGATCTGGCTCACCGCCCCGGGGTTCGGGGAACTGGGGTGAGGGCGGCGTTGCGGTATCGCTCGCGAACAACGCCCGAAGTCGCTCCGGCGTCGCTGAAAGAGTGGCACTCCCTTCGTTCTGAGAGTCCGTCGAGCCTCGGATCGGCCCGGACGGGGTAGGATCGAGACATGAGTGACCCGAGCATGCCGAACGAAGAACCCGCCGAGAACCCCTCCGACGTCCCCGGAAATCCCGCCGAGAACTGGGGGAGCGCCTACCCCGTCGAAGCCTTCGACTTCGTCCGTGAGGGGCTGGACCACACCGTGCATTCACTGCACGGCGCGATGGTCGACCTCGACGAGCAGCAGGATCGGCACGTGGACGGGCGGCAATTGAGCCTCGGCCTGCGAGATCATGCGATCCGACGCTTCGGATTGCTGGCCCACCCCGTCCTGAAGAATTGGAACATCACGCGGAGCGACGATTTCGGACGGATCGTCTACGCGATGATTCAGCAGGGGACCATGAGCCGAACCGAGCGTGACCGCATCGAGGATTTCTTCGGGGTGTTCGACTTCGACGTCGCCTTCTGCGACGAAGCGGTTGAGGATGTGCTTCGTGAGTTCCGCGATGAGGAACGGATCCGCGGGTAGTCTCCCGAGAGTGAACCAAGACGAATCAAACCCTGATCACCATCCGGATGACGTGCCTTCGGATCCCCGCCAAGCGCCCCCGCACCAGGATCTCGCCCGGATGCACTTCTGGCGGATTCAATCCGTCCGCGACATCCTTCTGATCATTCTGGTTCTGGGCGTGGTCTGGCTGGGTTACCGCATGAGCGCGATCACGGTGCCGCTCCTCGTGGCGCTCGGGCTCGCGTACCTGTTCGAGCCGGTGATCACCCGGCTGCAGGCGCAGTTCCGCTGGCGGCGCACCGCGGCCGTCTCCTTGATTCTCGGCCTGTTCATGATTGGCATCGTTCTGGTCGCGGTACCCGTGAGCGTGGTGGTGGTCGGTCAGACCGCATCGTTCGTTCGGAACGCGGCCACCGGTCGTTACGCAGAGGGCCTGGACAAGGCGATCGCCATGTTGCCGGAGGGGCCTCGGGCCGATGTCCAGCGTGGCAAAGACTGGGTCGAAGATGCCCTGCCCTGGTCCGCCCGCATCTTCGGCGATGAGGTGCAGGCCAAGGATGATTCTCCTTCCGGCGATCCTGCGACCGAGCGGGCGACGACAGGATCGCCCGACGGGGCGAGTGTCAACTCGGCCGAGGCGACTCCCGACGCCTCCGCGTCCAGCCGGGAGTCTGAGGTGGCCTCGGCGAACGCGACGGAGTCCGATTCCATACCGCCATCCCAGGAACAGGCGATTCAGGCGATGGTCGAAGCCGAAGTGACGCGGCAGCTCGCGGACCGAGGGGACCCGCTTGGATTTCTCGGAGGCGTCGATACCAGTGCCGCATCGACGTCGAACCCTCAGAAACCATGGGCGTTCGGGACGGCCGCGGTCGATCTGGTCGGGGCTGGAGCCCGCCGTCTCTGGGGCGTCGCCCTCGGAGTGATCGAGCTGGGACTCGTGGTGTTCCTGGTGCCGTTCTACTTCTTCTTCTTCGCCACCGCGTATCCCAGTGTGATCGAATTCGTCCGAGGAATCGTGCCCCGAGAACACGAAAAGACCGTCTTCCACCTCGTGGGGGAGATGGATCGAGCAGTCTCTGGGTTCGTTCGGGGCCGGCTGGTGATCAGCGCGATCCTCGGGACGATCTTCGCCATCGGCTGGCTCATCGTCGGCGTTCCCTATTCGCTTGCCCTGGGTCTTCTGGTCGGGATCTTCTGTGCGGTTCCGTATCTCTCGGCGATCGGCGTACCCATCGCGATCACTCTGCTGGTGGTGGATCAGGTCTCGCTGCCGGAAGCGGACCGGTACGCCTGGTGGGGACTCCTGCTCTGGCCGACGCTCGTCTACATGATCGGTCAGTCACTGGACGACTGGGTGCTGACCCCGTTCATGCAAGGCAAGGCCACGGATCTCGATCCGGTTTCAATCGTGGTCGCGGTGCTCGCCGGTGGAACCCTCGCGGGGCTCTACGGCATGCTGCTGGCCGTACCAGTGGCCGCCTGCGTCAAGATCCTGTTGCGGGAACTTCTGATGCCTCGGATTCGAGCCTGGGCCCACGGTCGGGCCCGCGATCCGCTTCCCGGCGGTTGAGTCGACGGTCGACGCTCAGCGTCGCTTCTTGCGTTGCTTGTAACCCGACTTGACGCTCTGCGTCCGGGTCGATCCCCGGCCTCCGAGGCCCGGCATGCCACCGCCGCCACCCATGGCTCCGGCCCGGCCCATTTCCCGGGCGGCCGCCATTCGCCCCTTCATGCCCATGCCCGCCATCTGCTGGGTCATCTTCTGAACGGACTCGAACTGCTTGACCAGGCGATTCACCTCGCTGGGCTGGCTTCCGCTTCCCTTGGCGATTCTTCGACCCCGACTCTTGTCCAGAAGCTTGATCTCTTCGCGTTCGGCGGCGGTCATCGAATGGACGATGCCTTCGAGCCGATCCAACTGCTTCTCGTCGATTTCAACGTCCTTCATCGCAGAGCCCACGCCGGGCAGCATGCCGAGGATCTGCCTCATCGGCCCCAGCTTGCGGATGGTCCGCATCTGCTTGA
>CAJWFU010000422.1:0-2881 GCA_913031315.1 uncultured Phycisphaerae bacterium
ACCTGGTCGGCGTATTTCTCGAGCAGGTGCTCGTTGGCGGCGTAGCCATGCGCCCGCTCCCAGCCGCCGAGCTCCATGAAGTAGCCACCCAGCGCGACCTCACGCTCATAGAACGGCGAGCGGCGGATGCCGCGGGCATTTGCGAAGGGCTCGAGCGGGTGAACCGGCGGGTTGTAGATCTTCTTGGCGGTCTCTTCGCAGCGGCCCCAGATGAAGTCCTCGGTGAGCTGGTAGTCCTGGAAACGCGCGTAATCGATGCTGTTGTGATCGATATGGGTGCGTCCGTCGGTCATCCAGTCGACGATGAGCTTGGCCATGCCGGGCGCGTCCTTGACCCAGATCGCCACGGCGTACCACAGGCCGCGCACCTTGCGGCTCTCGCCCATCGAGGGGCCGCCATCGGTGGTGGTCTGAAGCAGGCCGTTGAACGAGTGGCTCTCGTTGAAGCCCAGCTCGGCCAGGATCGGGGTCAGTTCCATCGCCTTTTCCAGCGGCTCGATCACGTCCTCGAGCTCTAGGTCGCGCATCGACGGTCCAAGGCGGGCCTGGCCCTTCTCGAGAATGTCGCGCGGGTGCACCATGCGCGGCTCTTTCTCGTAGTAGTAGCCCCACTCGATCTGGCCACCCTCGGTGGTGTTGGGATCGCCGGTGTCGCGCAGGTAGGCGGAGTTGCCCTGATCGCGCAGCAGCGGACGGCCGATCTCGAGCCCGGTGCCGGCGAACTCGTCGTGGTCTCGGGCGAAGGAAGCCTCTTCCGGATCGAACCGGAGGGGAAGGCCGGTGGCTGCACCTGTCCCGGCGACTTCAACGGAGACGGCGTGGTCGACGGTGCGGACATCGGGCTGCTCCTCGCGACCTGGGGTACCGCACATCCGGAGGCGGATCTCGACGGCAGCGGCCTGATCGACGGCGCAGATCTCGGCCTGCTGCTCGGTTCCTGGGGCTCGTGCGTCTGAACCATGGACCGGCAGACGGGGTTTCATCGAGGGCGGTGACGGATCCGAATCGCGACCGTCCACGGCACCCGTCGAATCCGATCTCCTCCGGCCCCGGAGAGGGCTCTGCTTCGGGCCGTTTGACCGTCTCGGGGTCGGGCCTGCCCGAGGAACATCGCGAAAGAAGACCCTTTTCCCGGAGGCAGACGTTTCTCATGACCAGCCAGAGCAACCAGATCGCATCCCTGTTCGCCGCCTGTTGGCGGGACGAGGCATTGAAGGCTCGTTTCATGGCGAATCCCAGGGCGGTGCTGGCCGAGCATGGTGTCGACGTCCCCGATGGGATCGATGTGAAGGTGGTGGAGAACGCCGGCGACCGCGTGCACATCACGATGCCTGCGCCGCCCCGCGGTCACCTGGAACTCTCGGATGATGAGTTGAGCAACGCGGCAGGGGGAACGTGTTCGGCGACCTGCGTGGTCTATCGAACCCTCTGACCGGGTGATGCGGATCGACCCGGCTCAGGCGGCCAGGCGCTCATCGCTCGCGATGTCACATTCGAGCGGCGTCGCCGACTTGATCTCGATCGTGGCCGGGGGCGGCTGGATCTCGAGATGATGCGCCTCGGATCACACCGACGTGGTGATGGTGAGCGGGGTGAAGTCCCGCCTCCGGCGCGATTCGGATCGGACTCGACCTTCCCGCTTCCAGTGCCCTTCGCATCTTCCCATCCGGCACATGATCGGTCTTCAGGACTGGATCGGCGATTGAAATTGCGCCCACGATCAGCGGATCGACTTCACTTTCGGCCACCTGAAGCGTGCAGCCGCGAACTCGAGATAGAAGTCCACGCCCGCTTCGTCGATCCGCGTGGATTCGCCCGGGCGATGGGAGGTGGCGTTCGAGGTGCCGGAGCGTCGCGTCAGCGTCGACGTCGGCTGACCACGGCCAGACCACCCAGCATCGCGATGCCGACGGCCGGCCCCGGCACGACCGGGGTCGAGGATGAACCAGCGACCTCGATCGTGGCGTTGTCGTTGTTCACGCTGATCTCGAGGTTGTCACCCCAGATCATGTTGTTGTCGCCGTAGGAATAGATTCGAACTTCAAGACCGAAGATGCTCGTCGTGCCATCGGCCGTCCAGGTGTGGGTCATCGATTCCCAAGTCTCGTTTTTACCGGCGAAACCGGATGGTCCACCGGCCGAGCTGTTGTGCTCACTCGTGTCCGTGGCGTCGTAGTAACCACCCCACAAACGAGCCTTGGCGGTGCTGTCCTCGACGGAGTCCATGCCTCGGAACCACATCGTCGCGGTGATTTCGTCACCGGCTTCGATGCCGCCGACCCAGGCGACCACGGCGTTGGGCGTGCCACTGACGGGATCCTCGGTCATGAACATGCTGTGGTTGCCGTCGTACACCGGATCCGGTGCCGAGGTGTAACCAAAGTCGCTCACATTGCCGGACGTGCCGAAGACGGCATCGGCGGAGGGGTCCTCCCAGCCGCTGAAGGCCATGACATCTGCATGGGCCATGGCGGGTGCCATGGCGATCGCGGCTGCTGCCACCTAGGTCCTCATCATCTTTCAAACTCCTCGTGGGACTCCGGGAACTCCGAGAGCTGCTCGCGGACGGGAGACCCCACAGGCGAAGGTATCAGACCCTGGGCGCCGATCCGAAGGAAGATCCCGGCGTTTACCGATTTCTTGCAAATCCATGAATGCCATCCCGGATCCGGGCAGGAGTGGATTTGATGATGAATCGCCATGAAAAAAGGCCCCGCGAGGGGGCCTGGGTGGTTGGTTGTAGATGATGAAGATGGGGCGGGGCCTTCTCGAGGGCTGACCACTGCTGGGAGGCTTGCTCCGTCACGACCGCAGTCGGTTCAGGAACGCCAGTCCGGGATGGTCCTCCGGATGGCCTGGAGTCGATCGTCGGAGGTGGAGT
>CAJWFU010000423.1:0-2880 GCA_913031315.1 uncultured Phycisphaerae bacterium
CCGTCATTGCCAGCAGGGCCACGAGCACGGCCCCGGTCGAGCCCACGAGACCGAGCGATCCACCGACGGAATCGGCAGGGATGGGCCGGGAAAACTGTTCCAGCCCACCGATGAACCAGCACATGGCTCCCAGCCAGACGAACGCGACCAATGCCGCGGGATCGAGAAGCCGACGTCCACCCGGTCGAACGCGATCGAGGATCACCGTGCCCAGGACCACACCCAGTCCACCGACCAGCAGAATCACCCTGAACGATGAATCGTCCAGTCCCACGATCATGCCCATCAACACGGAGATCGTACCCACGGTCACTGCCATCCCGATGCCGGGATAGAGGCCTCGCGGGAACGACCATTGCTTGGTTCGAGGGAGCGGGATCCGCTCGGAGACCACGATCATCGAGACGATGAGCAGGCCACCGACGCCGACCACTCCGACCAGAAGCAGCAGGGCCTGCCACCCGTCAAGAACGCCCACCAGTCCGATCAGGATCGGTCGTGGACTTTCGGCGGCGATCACCGAGAAGGTGGAGACGAAGCCGAGGATCAGAAGTGCGACGCTCGCGATCAGACGACGATTGACGCCCCCTGGCGCCCCGTCGGTTCGCCGTGCAAGCACCAGGACCAGGCCGAGGAGTGGAACCAACGCTCCCACCAATTGCCAGGCGATACCGGATAGGAACAACAGGGGCAGGAGGACTCCAGGGATCGATGCCCCGAGAATGATTCCGGGACCGATCGATCCTCGCTGGTCCGACGGCCGATTCGCAGCGACGCCGGGAACCCGCCAGTTGATGGCGACGACCAGCAGTAACGCGAACCCGACCAGCTGGATCCAGAACTGCGGAATGGCGGCCAGTCTGAACGGGGTCTGATCGAACCACGGCGTCACGCCCGCGCGAATCGCGTTGAGCACCACGATCATCGCGGCGTACTGACCGGCCAATCCGAGCAAGCCGGCGAAGATCGAAGCCGCGCGACTGGCGAACGAGCGGGCGAAGAAGGAGACGATCAACGCGGTGAAGAGCCAGGCCACGGGAATCCCCACGCCCGTGAGAAGGAGTGCGGCCGCAAGCATGCCCAGCATGCCGGCTTCGAGCCAGAAGACCGACGAGATCATCCGAATGCATCTGTCCGCTCGACGGAGAGACGCGTCCCTCGGACGCAAGACACCGAGGCCCGGCCCCAGTTGGAACGACGCCGCGATGCAGAGCAACGCCAACCCCAATGGAACCCAACCTTCGAGTGACGAAACCGTTGCCGGTGTGGCAGCCGCTCGGACCGCCAACGGGGTCGGAATCGTGATCAGCACCGTACTGGCCAATCCGATCCCGGCACTCATCCGACCATCGAGCCCGCGAACCGCGGCGATCACCGACGAAGCATGAACCACGCCCCACCAGACGCTGGTGATCAGGAGCACCAATATCACGTCGCCATCGCTGATCGCGGCGATCAACCAAGGCAGGGCGCCAAGCGTCAGGATGATGAACATGACCCCACGAAGCGCCAGAAACGGTCGCGGACGGACCACCGTCGCGCCAAAGGCCACCACGAAAAGCGATGCGAAGTACAGACCACCGGCGGCGGTGTCCCCCCCACCTCCAACGAGGTAGGGCGCAAGCACGCCGGCCACCAGGCTCACCACCCCGATCAGTTTCGATTCGAATCGGGCGGTCACCACGAGGCCGATGACCGCCGTCAAGGCAAGCGCCGCGAGGGTGCCGCCCGGAGGCAGGAGTCCGAGGATTCCGCCCATCGCCCAACCATCGACGAACAACGTTCCAAGCCCCGCGATGGCGAGACCCGCGGCCGCCGCGGGTCCGAATCGATGCCGAAGAAGATCGGCGGTGACCAGGAACGAGACGCCGACCGCGGCCAGCGTGAAGGCACGGAACGCGGGCGGAATCGCACCGATCCAACCCCGGTCGTATGCGAGTTTCACGAAGAAGGCGGCGGCGGCCACCACCAGCAGTCCGCCGGCGATGGCGGTGACCCGGGTTCCGACCAGTCGTTCGAAACCGCCGTCACTGGTCGGTGAAGAAGGACGATTCGGACCCGGATGACGAGGTGGTTCCGGCGTAGGCACGAGGGGCGGCGAAGGCCTCGTTCCCTCATGAAAAGCGGCCGACGGGACGGTCGGAGTCGCCTCGTCGGCCGCGATGTCGGGTGCATCGAATGCACCCGCACGGTCTTCATGAGTTGTCGCCGAGCGGCTTCCGATCACAGCATCCGGAGTGGAACCGACCGGTGTGCCGACTGCTTCCGAGGACTCCCGAGGTGACTGCAACGCTTCGAGGCGTTCGAGTCGCTTCGCAAGTTCGGAGAGACGATGTTCGATCAAGTCGATACGGTCGTCAAGCGGCACGCACTGAACGCTACCCAGCACCTACCGCCGTCGTCAAGCAATCTCCGGTTTTCAGGCGACGCGCCCGCGCCAGGTTCGACGCCCGGCGAGGTGAAGTCGAAGACTCCACCATTGAATCACCGTGAGCACGATCAGACCGATCGGATGCAACGGCACGCCGACCCACGACTGCCGGAACCGGGATGCCAACCGAGCCCGAAGCAGGAGCTGGGTCGCGACGGCACCGCCGGCGCACGCGAGCGCAAGTGCGGGGATCGCGGCATCCCCGAAGTCCAGGACTCCCACCGCTCCCAGCGCGGCGATGAACAGCACGCACCAGGGCGCCACCTGTCCGCCAAGGTGCAGAACCGTGAGCAGAACGAGCAGAACCGGGTTTCCCAGACCCTCGTAGGCGTTCTTGGTGAAACCATGCCAGGTTTCACCGAAGCCTCGGTACATCCGACAGGAGACGATGTCGCCGCCGTCGAACACATCCGTGGCGAAGCCTCCTTTTCGAAAGATTCGAGGCAGTC
>CAJWFU010000424.1:0-2877 GCA_913031315.1 uncultured Phycisphaerae bacterium
CGGTGGAGATCAAGTGGTCACCGACCAGTTCCAGTTCGCGGATGAAATGGAACCAACCAACGCTGGTTTCGGTGAGCAATCGTCCCTTGCCGGGGATCGGGGTGGGCATCACCACGTCGAAGGCGCTGATTCGATCCGTGGCGACCACCAGCACTCGATCGGGACCGAGTTCGGTCGGAACGCGGTAGACGTCACGGACCTTGCCCTGACGGCGGTCGGGCAGGGGAAGGTGGGTTTCGAACACGGGATCGGCGGCGGTAGGCATCTGGCTGATTCTACGACCCTCGAGCCGCTCGAGGGGGTGAATTCATGGCCTGTCCACCAAGACGGTGTCGATGAGAGATTTGGCGGTTCGGAGCACCCGCTTGTCGGTCGCCGATACACTCTCAGAGACCGTAGGTAGGGTTTTCAACGTTCGGAGAACCGGTGGCGGAATTCCACTTTCAACTCGATGAACGGACGGGCATCCGACTGGGAAGGCCTCCGCTCGGGGTTCGTATGCTCGGTCCCGGAGACACCCGGCTGCGGGCGGAGATTCGGTTTCGCTCCGACCCTTACGGCGGAACCTTCGTCATTCGGACCAAGGACGTTTCCGACGCCGCGCTGCGGATTCAAGTGGACGTGGGCCGTGGAGGAGAACTCATCCTCCAGACGTGCCTGCTGCCCCCGAGAGAGAAGCCGTACGACCTCGGGTTGGAACTTGCCCGGCATCGGGTGAAGACCTTCATTCAGAAGAGTGAAGACTGGTTGATGTTCGATCCGGCTTTCGCACCTGATGCGGTCGAACACTTCGAGACCGCCCGGCACGCCTTCACCGATGCCTTGGTGGCCCACGACCTCGAGGCGGAAGGTCGATTGGCCGCGAATGCCATTGATCTGGGAATCCTCGCCACCGATGAACTGGCGGATGCTCATGCCGAGATCCTGCTGCATCGGCGTTACGGACGAAAAACCGCGTCGCCCGCAACCCTTGGCACCACGATCTGCCCACGGACGGATCCCGGGGTCATGGCGCCGACGCTCAAGGAATTCGACGTCCTGACGGTGCCGTTCCGTTGGTCCGACGTCGAGCCGGTTCGGGGCAAGTTCGATTTCACCCGCTTGGATGCCTGGGTGCAGTGGGCCAAGAATTCCGGGAAGCCGATCATCGCCGGACCCCTGGTCGATTTCGCTCCCGGCGCGCTCCCGCCGTGGGCCGAGGTCTATCGTCATGACTACGCGACCCTTCGGGACCCGCTCTACGACTATCTCGATCAGACCATCGGTCGATACATCAATCATGTCAGTCTCTGGAAGATCAGTGCCGGGATGCATCTGTGTCGCGGAGGAAAGCGGCCGTTGGCCGAGATGGTCGATGCCACTCGAACCGCCACCCTTGCGGTTCGGCGTCACAAGCGATCCGCTCGAAGCATGATCGAAGTCCATGATCTCTTCGGAGACACCCGGGCGAAGCTCACCGGTTCCTTCGGTCCGTTCGAATTCCTGGAACGACTCTCAGCCGAGGGACTTCGTTTCGAGAGCGTGGGTGCGAGAATCGTGGTCGGAGGAACCGAGCCGGGAACTCGAAGCCGAGATCTCATGACGATCAGTGACACGCTGGATCGATTCTTCGGCCTCGAGCAGTCGGTTCTGCTTTCCGCGGTGGGAGCGCCCTGCCGGCATCTCGGCGATGGGGCCGGACGATGGGGCGAGGACTGGACGCCCGAACGTCAAGCGGCCTGGATCGATCGAATCTTCGCGATCGCGATGAGCAAGCCGTACGTCGAATCCTTCTGCTGGTCCGCGCATACCGACAACGCCACGCCGGATACCGGTGGTGGAACCGGCTTCGGGATCGTGGAAGAGGACGGGACGCCCCGACTCGGCTACGAGCGGCTCGTGGCGTGGCGGCGGCGAATCTCTCGACCGATGGGAGCCTGGCGACTCCCGACCGGGAGTCATGCCGGCGAGGCCGTTCGAAACAACGGGCCGGTCTCCTCGTCCGACGAGGATGGAGTGCACTCTGGTGCCTGACGGCGGTCCGCCGGTCCTCGGCGAGCAATTCGGGCACGTCGATCTCGAACCGTCGGTCGTGGGCCGCCCACGACTGGCGCTGGGTCTGGTTCTCCTGCTGTCGATGGGGGCATGGTTGTCGGTGGATCTTTCGAGATCGCTCCAGCGTCCACTTCGTCGGGCGGCGTCGCCGATTGAAGGGGAACGGTTCGATCCCCGGATGGCAAGCGTGGCGGACTGGACGCTGATTCCCGGAGTCGGACCGGCGTTGGCGCGAAGGCTTCACGAGGCGAGGCCTCACGGGGGAGCGTGCTCGTTGGTCGAAATTCCGGGCATCGGGCCGGTGACCGCTCGGCGTGCGGCACCGCACCTGCAGGTGGCTCGTCCCTTCGACTTCGCACCCCCGATTGTCGATGACGGTGCATCGTTCGCCCCGGAGCGAACGAAAGGAGGCTCGTCGTGACCGATCTCGATCCCGCATCATCAGACTCCGTACCGGCGGTCTCCGGAAGATCCTCCAAGGGTGCCGACCGGGCCTGGTGGTTCGACCGTATCGCCGAGGACCCGGCGGTCTGCCGGATCCTCGAGCTGGTGGCCGAAGGAGGCGAGGTCTCCGCCCGCGGTGCGACCGGCAGCAGCACATCCGTCCTGGCCTCGATCATTTCCACCCGGGCCCCCGGTCCGGTGTTGCTGGTGGTTCCACATCTCGATGATGCGGATGAAACGGTGGAGGAACTGACCGACCTTGGAATCGAGGCGGCCGCTTTTCCTGCGCTCGAGGTGATGCCGGGAGAGCGTGAGCCGGCGGTGGACCTGGTGGCGTCGCGACTCGGGCTTGTCCGCCGAGCCAGCGAAGGTTCCTTGCCGTCGATCGTGGTGGCTCCT
>CAJWFU010000425.1:0-2858 GCA_913031315.1 uncultured Phycisphaerae bacterium
CGGATCCCTGGAGCCGTACACGTTCGCTCCGCCCCGGCGGCGCCGCTCGCCACGCCCCAGCCACCGGAACCGATACGAACCGATGCGTCCCTCCGAATCACACACCGAGTCGAGATGGAGCGCCCCACGACGGCGGCGCCACTCCCCAAGTGCCTGTCGGAACTTGAGGACCTCGGCACCATCGATCAGGTCGCCGATGTCGAGCGAGTGGCCACCATCTCCAGTGAACGCGACCTCGGACTGGTGATCATCGCATGGATGCCGAACACCCCGGACCGGGGTGTTCGAAGGCGACTTCGCGAGATCGCAGACCATGCCGTGATCCCACCGTTGGTGATCCTCGACGGCGGTGACCACCTCCGAAGATCCGAACCGCCGGCCAACGTCGCGATCCGGGTCGGGGACTGGCGTGAAACCTTGAAGGAACTCGAGCTCGAAAGTCTCGACGTGGATCTGGAATGTTCCACCAACTCGAGTCGAACCCTGCTGTTCCAGCGGATCACCGGCCGAAGTCCGTCCGCGGCACGGGAGGATCCGCCCGACCCCGCAAGGCTCGACGCCGCCCTGGCGATCATCGGTCGACACCTCGACGGCTCGAGCGAGACCGCACTACCCCACGACGACGCCTTGGCGACCTGCCTCCTCGAACTGGCCCGGGAATTCGATGCCGACCCGAATCGAAGATCGGTGATCCACGAGATCGACTGGTCGGGCGCCCTGGGCGACCTGATCCACATCGACCCCCACGACTCGGTCCGACGCCTCGAAGCGATTCGACGAATCGGTATCGACCTGCTGCCTCGTCCCCTTCAACGAGGCGTCACCTGGGCCGGGGTGGGCGGTGTTCTAGGCGTCGCGGCCTGCGCCGCTGCGGCCACCGTGGCCCCCGCGGTCCTCGTGGCCATGCCGGGATGGGCCGGGGCGGGAGCCGGGCTGGCAGGACTTCTCTCCCTTGCACGACGAACGCCTCCTGCCAGTGGCGAAACTCCGAAGGAGCGACTCGCCGGACAGGAGCTCGGGGAAGCGGTCTTCGCCGCAACCACCACCGCCGTTCTCTGGTGGGCCCAGACCGGGGACGAGATTCGGACCGAAGCGACCCTCGCCGCGATCTCGGGGCCGACCGAAGACATCCCGAGGCTGGAAGATGCCGACGCCGCACGACGCTGGCTCGCCGCGACTCGACGCCGCGTGGTTCAGGCGATGGAGACCTCCTCATGAAGGAGAAAACCCTGAAAATCGCCGTCGTCGGACATGCGAACACCGGGAAGACCTCCCTGCTTCAGACCCTTCTTCGTCGTCGCGACTTCGGAATGGTCAGCCCTCGCGGGGGAACCACCCGCACGGTGGAAGTGGGCGACATCCACGATGAACGCGGCCCGCTGGTCTCCATTCTCGATACTCCCGGGCTGGAGGATTCCCTGCGACTCCGGGATTCGATCGAAGCGTGCCGGCGAGACCGGCACGACGACCCGCGGACGCTGCTCGATCGATTCCTCGCGACCCCGGCCGCCCGAGACGAACATGATCTCGCCCTCGAAGCCGAATCGATCCGCGCAGCGCTCGAAGCCGACGTCCTCCTTTACACGATCGATGCCCGCGATCAGCCTCGCCCTCGACACCTCGATGAACTCGTGGTCCTGGCGTCGACCGCTCGTCCTCTCGTACCCGTGCTCAATTTCATCGCTCGCCCGGAAGCAGACGCTGGACGATGGAGAGACGCCTGCGCCCGACAGGGTCTGCATGCGACCGTGGCCTACGACGCCGTGGTGTTCGATGATGCGGGGGAACGACGACTCCTCGAAGCCATCCGTACCCTGGCCCCGACCCACGATGCGGCGATCGACCGCTGGATCGGGTGGCGTGTTGCCGGACGAAAAGCCGCGATCGATTCCGCGATCGAGGTCGCCGCGGAACTGATCGTGGATGCCGCCTCCGCCACGGTGATCACCGATTCACCCGATTCCGCTGCGGAAGACACGGAGATCGCGCGACGCAAAGCCTTCGACAACGGCGTTCAACGCCTTCTGACCGGAACCAGAGAACGTGAAGCGGAAAGCCGGACGATGATCGCAGCGTGTTTCGGCTTCTCCGGTGACGAAGCCACCGCAACCTCGCTCGAGATCGTGGAGGCGCTCGGCGGTGTCGACTTCGCGAGTCCCGCGAGTCTGGAACGAGCCGGCCTCTGGGCCGCCGGAACCGGAGCCGGATTGGTTGCCGCCGGCGCCATGGTCGATCTCGCAACCGGCGGGGTGAGCCTCGGAGGATTCACAGCCCTGGGAACCCTCGGCGCGGCGCTGGGGGCCGCCGGCGCGAGCAGTCGAAAAATGCTTCGTCGCTGGCGAGGCCAGGACGAGGTCCGGCTCGGTGACGCCGCGACGAAACTGCTGGCGATTCGCGCCCTTGCCACCATTCGGGCGTTTCTCGCCCGCGGGCATGCCGCGATCGAACCGACGTCGATCGATTCAGGAATCAGCCGCGACCTGGCTGACCAAGGACTCGAGGACGCCTTCATCAAGGCGTGTCGGGCCGCTCGCGGCCGACCGGATTGGAGTCCCCTGTCCCTTCCCAAGCCGACGACCGGCCCCGGCCCGGCCCGCGCGGAAGTGGTCGAGAACGTGGCCTCGTCGCTCCAGCGAACCTTCGACCAGACGATCACGGATTGATACGAAAACCCGATGGGACTCGTTTCCCAGTCCTTCCGTGGAGGTTGTTCCCACCGCGAGGACGGGTATACTTTGCGGTCCTCCCTTCACGGGGAGGACAGACGGGCGATTAGCTCAGCTGGCTAGAGCGCTGCCGTCACATGGCAGAGGTCGTTGGTTCGAGTCCAATATCGCCCACTGAAGCCCTCGGAACCC
>CAJWFU010000426.1:0-2856 GCA_913031315.1 uncultured Phycisphaerae bacterium
TTCCGCTCGGCGCTGAGGCCGCCGATCACCGCGACGGTGCGGTCGTCGATCGCCGTGGTGGCGAGGGCTCTTCGCTGGAACGGGGCGGGGATGCTCCGCCAGCCTTCGTCGGGATTCTCGACGTCGAGGACGAGGACGTCGTCATGCCAGAACCGCTCGTCGGCTTCGTGATCCATGCCCCATCCGCCCGCGACCACGATCCGAGAGCCCGCCATCGCGCTGTCGTGGGAGGAGCGTCGCTCCGGCAGCGACGGCATCGGGTACCAGGCCTTCGCATCGCAGTCGAACACCAGCACCTCATCGATGGAGTCGAGGGCCTGCGCCTCGTCCTGGGAGTTGCGGGCGATCATGCCGCCGATCCTGAACACGCGTCCATCGTGCGTCTCCAACGAGCAGCTCTGGATCTTCTGGTCGTGGGGGAGGTACTCGACGTGCGACGGATCGTGCATGTTGATCCGGAAGAAGTCGTTGCACTGGGCCTCCCGGTAGTAGTCGTGGGGCGGTCCGGTGTAGCCCCCGAGCACGTAGAGCCAGCCATCCCCGGTCGCGGCCCCGAAACTGGTGCTCGATCTGGGGAGCATTCCAGAGGGATGGGCGACCGGAATGCTGGTGTCGCGAGAGACTGATTCCGGCATCTGGAAGTGCTGGCCGGAGGCTTCGCCGGTGGAAATCATGACCAGCAGGCCGAGTGAGGTGACGAGGCGAGCGGACCGGAGTCGGGACGTGGGCACGAGGATCTTCCTAACTAGATGAGTGAGCGGGGGAAGGCGTCGACGGCAGCACGCCTCGAGATTACGAAATCTACCAAATATTCGTGATTTTGAGACTCAATCGCAAGATGATTCGCTATATTTGGGTGTTGTTGCGAATGAGTCTCAATTTCAAAGGTCGCAGCCGAAGTCGATGAATGAATGATCGACCAGCCGCAGGAGTTCGATTTCATGTGTTCTCACAACCGATGGTTCCGTCGAACGAGTGTGCTCGCCGGTCTGGCCGCTAGTTGCGTCATCGCCCCGGTTTCCGCCCAGTCTTTCGACATCACGATGCCGACCACGGCGGACCGCTGGATGTACCCATTCAATGCCACCCCGGGCTACCGTCCGGCGGGGTCGACGTTCGGTTACACGCCGTTCCCGGATGAGACCTCGTTCGACAACCGCGATGGCCAGGTCATCGTCGCGTTCGACACCTCCGAGATCGTGCCGACCGGCCAGGGGCCCGAAAGCTACGACGTCTCGACGCTCACCTTCGAAATCACCCTCGCGGGGAACGCCTCGGGGCCCATCGATCTGACCGTGGACGATTGGCGGACCTATCTCCCCGAAGAGGCCAAGGACGCCCTTCCCGACGAGGATCCGGGCCGACCGATCGAGCTCTTCGCGGCGGGATTTCGGAACGGTTACGACCGTCTGAACTGGGCCGAAGGCGACTCTTTCTCTGACACGGACCTGTTCGGTCAGAACACTCGAAACGTCTTTTCCGCCGAGATCACGCCCGACGGATCGCTCCGCGATGCGTCCTCCAATTTCACGCAGGACTTCACCGCGAACCCGCTCGCCGTCGGTTTTTTCCCCGGCTACGAGGCCGGTGAGACGCCGGTCGAGGGCGAGGTCGCGACCTTCGAACTCGATACCTCCGACCCCCTCGTTCGGGGCTGGCTCGGCGAGAGTTTCGACGAGGGCCGGCTGGTCTTCGCGGTCACGTCGCTCATCGGCGCCAGTCAGGGTGACGCCACGCTCACGCAGTTCTACCTCCGAGAAAACCCGCTGGTGGAGGTCGGTGTCCGGGAATCTTCGGTCATCAGCTTCACCGTCGACATCATCGATGTCTGCGAGGTCCTAGAGGACCTGAACGGCGACTGCATCGTGGACGGCGCCGACCTCGGCATCTTCCTGTCGCTCTGGAACACGGCGGACGAGTCCGCCGACTACAACGACGACGGCATCGTGAACGGCGGCGACCTCGGCCGGCTGCTGGCGGCCTTCGGTCTCTGATATCACCGAACAATCTTCGCCGAAACAGGGCGAGCACGAATTTCCAACGGATGTCCATGCTTCTTCGAATTGTCATGAACAACACCGTTTCCCACTTCTCCCAGGACACAATTCGAACTCAAGGAGTTTGAGCGAATGAGATTCCTCGCATCTATCGTCGCGGTTTCCGCAGTCACCGGCATGGCGACCGCGGACCTCGTCAACCCACTCGTGCCGGACTGGCGCGGCGACGCCAACACCGCCTTCGCCCAGTGGGACAGCTTCACCAGTGCCACCGGTGGTCCCAACGCCGCCGAACAGGGTGGTGGCTGGAACCTTGACAACTTCGGATCTGGTGCGATCATCGCTTCCTCCGGCAACCTCTACGGTGCCGGTGGCGCGTTGGACATCCACGTGTACCCCGCTGCCGCCCCCCTGTACAACATGCAGGAAGCCGTGGTGAACATCTCCTTCGCCGGCAACCCGATCGACGTGGCCAATGTTCGCGCCCTCGTCGGCACCGCCGAAGACGGCACCTACGTGACCGGCACCCCGGAGTTCCGTGGTGGTGATGGTGGCTTCAGCCCCCAGACCTACGCGTTCAACTTTGACCTCAGCAGCGCCGCCTTCGGTTTTCAGAGCCTGTCGTTCTTCTTTGATTCCGAACTGGCCAATAGCAGCCTCGACGCCATCTCGATCGACGTGCTTGGCCAGGCGGTTCCGTCCCCGGGCGTCCTCGCCCTGCTCGGACTCGCGGGTCTGACCTCACGTCGACGACGCTGATCGGATTTGCCTGTCTTCGATAGGTTTCGGGGAGAGAGAAAGCTGGTCCCGCGACGCGTGAGTGACGCACGTCGACGCGGGGCCGGCTTCTTTCTCCTCC
>CAJWFU010000427.1:0-2855 GCA_913031315.1 uncultured Phycisphaerae bacterium
GGTCGCACCGCGGTGGACGCGATCATCAACCCCCTTACCGACGAGATCATCGTCAAGAAGAACGAGATCATCGATCTCGGGATCGCAGCGAAGATCGAAGCCCTCGGCATCAACCAGGTCTACGTCCGCAGCCCGCTCACCTGCCACACCCCTCGCGGCGTCTGCATCCGTTGCTACGGTCGAGACCTCGCCACCGGCAAGGAAGTCGAGAAGGGTCTGGCCGTCGGCATCATCGCCGCTCAGTCGATCGGTGAACCCGGCACCCAGCTCACGATGCGTACGTTCCACACCGGTGGTACCGCGACTCGTTCGCTGGCCGAGACCAACTGGAGTGCGCCGGCAGAAGGCATCATCAAGCACGTCGACTGTAATGCGGTCGAAGTGACGGATGAAGATGGAACGGCTCTGGTCGCCCTGAAGCGCAACGGTGAGGTCCACCTCCTCGATGCCAAGGGCCGCGAAATCGACAAGTTCAAGGTGCCCTACGGCGGCAAGATCCTGGCGGTCGACGGCGAAACCGTGAAGAAGAGCCAGATCGTGGTGACCTGGAACCCGCACGTGGCCCCCATCCTTGCGGAAAAGGGCGGTGTGATCCAGTACGAGAATCTCGTAGAAGACCAGTCCTTCAAGGTCGAAGAGACCAAGGCCGGCAAGATCGAGCGGATCGTCACCAGTCACACCGGCGACCGAGCCCCTCAGGTGAAGATCGTCGACACCGCGACGGACACCACGCTCGACTTCCACCACCTTCCGGCCAAGGCCCGCATCGAGGTGGAAAACGGCGAAACCGTCTCGATGGGTCAGATGATCGCCCGAGTGCCGAAGGACTCCGGTCGTTCGGCGGACATCGTGGGTGGTCTGCCCCGCGTCACCGAGATCTTCGAAGCCCGGATTCCGAAGGACCCCGCCGTCATGGCGGAGTTCACCGGCCGGGTGGAACTCGATCCCGACAAGCGCAAGGGCAAGATGACCATCTTCATCCACCCCGACGGCGAAGGTCTCGATCCGGTCCCCCACTACGCCCCGCAGGGCACCGCCCTCCGAGTGCACACGGGAGACCGCGTCGACGCGGGCGATCGCCTGACCGAAGGCCCGCTGGTTCCGGCCGACATCCTCAAGATCAAGGGCGAGGAAGAGCTCTTCCTCTACATGCTCGACGAGGTCCAGAACGTCTATCGAGCTCAGGGCGTGCCGATCTCCGACAAGCACATCGAAGTCATCCTTCGCCAGATGCTCGGCAAGGTTCGCATCGTCGAGCCGGGTGACAGTGAATTCCTGCCCAACGACATCGTCGACAAGTGGCAGCACCGCCTTGAGAACGTTCGCCTCGCCGAACGCCTCCGGGTGGAAGACTCCGGCGATACCGACCTTCCGGTCGGTGCCATGGTCACCAAGGTCGAGGCCAAGGAGGCCAACGACAAGGCCAAGGATGAAGAGAAGCAGATCGCCAAGACCAAGAAGCCCAAAATGGTCAAGGCCCAACCCTTGCTCCTCGGGATCACCAAGGCGTCTCTGCAGGCCGAATCGTTCCTCTCCGGAGCGAGCTTCCAGGAGACCACCAAGGTCCTCACCGAAGCATCACTCAAGGGTGCCGTCGACACGCTGCAGGGACTCAAGGAGAACGTGCTCCTCGGTCACCTCATCCCCGCCGGTACCGGTTTCAGCGACTACACCCGCATGCGAGTGGAGAAGCTGGTGGACGAGCCGCAGATCGACCTCGCCGAAGAGATGGCGATGCGTCAGGAAGCAGCCATGGCCGCCGAAGCAATGGGTGCCGAACGCCGCGACGCGGTGGTCGAAGTGCTCACCCCCGAGAAGTTGCAGGAAATCGTCTCCGAAGTGGAGTGATCCCGGCAGCCCATCCGTGTTGATTCAAGCGGGGAACGACCAGCCGGTCGTTCCCCGCTTTTCATTGGACGGTTTCCTGCGTTGAACAGATCCGCGAACCGCGCCCGGAACATCGCCGCCGACTGGAACCAACCGGGCAGCATGAACCGTGCCGGACCGGAACGCGATTTCAGTCCGGAGCGTACGGCCACGTCCCCGGTCCTGGAGAAGTCTTGAGGGAGTCGCGCCAAGGGGTTGGTTCCATCGATTCTTCTTCCACTCATTCCGCGCCGGGCCGCGGCCCCGCAAGCCGACTCCGGAGAAACGAGATCAACCGGTTTCATCTCGCCGTCCCGGATCCGAACCGATCACCTGCCGAAGCATCTCCCGCCATTCCCCGTAGGCATAGGGGATCTCATGTTCGTCATGAAGGGTCCGAATGCGTCGATGGGCCGTCTCTGCGAGTTCCGGTACCACCTCCGATGCCCGGGGATCGCAGAAATACACCCGGCACCCGGTCGGCCGACCCTCCCGCGCGGTACAGAGTCGGCCCTCCTGCCAGGGACAATTCCCCCGCTCGACCGCGGCCTCGACCTGTTCAGATGTGATGCCACGCCCCTCGGCTCGGCAGATCTCGACGCATCGGGCGACTTCCAGTCCGCTCGCATACAGACGATGTCCATGAGCCTCGAAGCGGCAGCAATTGCCGCTCGCCAGACACAGTGGTTTCAGCGAACGGATCGCATCGGCGATCTCCCGATGAATGTCGGCGATCTCTTTCCGGATCTCCGGCCTCTGGATCGCGGCGAACCACGATTTGATTTCGGAAACCCGTTCTGGATCGGCGTCCATCACCACGGCTTTTCTTCCGAGCCACGTTCGAGTTCGAGACGAGCGACGATCTCTTCGACCGTGAACAACTGCCCGGAGTCCATGCCTGGACATGGCGTGTTCCGCTTCGCTCGCGCCCATGCCTTCTTGCTCTTCATGAGCTCCGGCCAGAACGGCCAGGTTCGGCACTGGCTCGG
>CAJWFU010000428.1:0-2853 GCA_913031315.1 uncultured Phycisphaerae bacterium
GGTTCGAACCACCGCCCAGACCATCGCCGAGGACTTCGTCGAGGATCCCATCGCCCTTCGAAGGCAACTCGCCGGTCTCGCCGAGAAGTACCCCGATCGCATCGCCGAAGTGCGGATGGAGATCGCGGAAATCGACCGCCAGGTCGGGAAACTCGAAGAGGATCGGGAGATCGCCCTACGAGTCGTGAACATGACGACCGATGACCTTGCGGGCATCCGCGTGGCGGTTCAGGATGCCAACATCGAGGCCGCGGGAATTCGTCCGGTGTCGATCCAGGTCTCGGGCCGTTTCGTGGACCTCGATGGGGCCAGAAAAGAGGCTCGGAGGATCAACTCCATCCGGGCGACGTACCGGGATCGTCAGGCCACGGATGAGACCCAGCTCGAGCTTCTGACCACCCAGCGACAGCGACTCGACGAGATCCTGGTGAAACTCGAGGATGAACACAGTCGATACCAGGCCAAGCTCTGGCAGTTGGACCGACAAATCGACTCGATCGCTCGAAACGAGCGGCTGATCGAGATGACCAAGGAACAACAAGCGATCCTTGCGGATTACGACAAGTTCACCGAAGTGGGAAGCCTGAATCAGTTGGAAGCGAAGCTCTCGGAGCTCCGAACGATTCAGGAGGCCCAGCTTCAGACCCTCGCGAGCCGAA
This sequence comes from uncultured Phycisphaerae bacterium, assembly GCA_913031315.1. Taxonomy (GTDB): domain Bacteria; phylum Planctomycetota; class Phycisphaerae; order Phycisphaerales; family SM1A02. The sequence goes on from CAJWFU010000428.1 coordinate 660, forward strand.
GTGGACATGACGACTACGAGAGCGACGCCAGGGAGGCTCTGCAGAGCGATGACTGGGATGATTCGATCTTCGATTCTCTCCCGTCCGATGGACGCCTTGAATCCCCGAACGCCGCACGCGACCCCCTGGCCCTGCTCGACCGTTGAGCGTCAGGAATCTCGATGAGGAGACACTTCCTCGTCAAGCTCAAACCGCCTCGTCACGCCATCTCGGCGGCGAGGCGTTTTTTGCGCTTGAAATGGCACCGACGATTCTCGCTCGTCCTGTCCATTTCGTCCTCGCAAACCGGCCTCGCTGCCGATACCCCTAAACCCAATACAGAAATAGAATTACGGCATCCTTTCTCTCGCCGAGCCATGGATCTGAGCAGTCGCGACCGAGAAAAAGTGGAAAAGTCGGCGATCAGCCGAGCAATGGCCCGATTCCGTGACATGTTCTCGTTGCTCGGCAAGTTTCTCCTTCCTGCCGAGCACGGGAGCCATGTAAGGAAGCTTCGGCCTTCTTGCATGACCATCTTCAGTGGTGCGGGAACGCCACTGGGGTAAAGATGTCGAAGCGGTGCGGGAACGCTGCTTCGACAAATGATGTTTCGAGAGCGCGGGAACGCTCTCGAGACGAATTCGGCCTTTCGGTGCGGGAACACCGATCAGGTCACCGGATAAGGTCTCAGGTTTTCGCCGCATAGGGAAAAGGGCACACTGTGCGTGGCGATTCATGAGCTTTCAGGACTGGGAACGCCTGAAAGTTTGAAATCTGAGGGGCAGAGGAGCGCAATGCTACTCACCTCCGTATCCGGACCTGGAGGCTGAGGGAAAAGAAGGTCGGCCGCGAACTCTGAAAAGGGCGCGGCCGACCTCTTTTTTGACCTGAATACGGATCGGCTTCGCCTGACATCCCTGGCCTGCCATGCCAACGCCCATGCAGCGCGTCAGACCAGCTACTCAGGCTGAGCGAACTCGAGCAGGAGTATGGGCCACTTGATCACCAGGCCCGTTGAAGATCGCTTCCGGGGTAGTACCGGCGAAGTATGTCTTCGGCCGAAGCACCAGCCCTGGCCATGAACTCGGAGCCGTACTGACACAGCCCCACGCCGTGACCGAACCCCGAGCCGTCGATCTGGATGCGATCCGGCCGGACAGTCACCTCGAAATCGGCACTGCGTACCGGTCTCCCCTTCATGGTTCCGTTCAACAATCGCTGCAACTCGACGGCAGACAATTCCGTGTGTTCACCGGAACTGGGACTTTCGATCCGGTACCGCCGCGGCCGCCCCGACGCGTGGGCCTCCACGACCCTGAACCGAATCGGCCAGGCGGCCCGCTCAAAATTAGCCCCGCCCGTCTTCACCGCACGCTTCCGAATCCCCCCCAGCGTCTCCTCGATGTCGAATGAAGCGCGCCAGGCTCCGTGAGGACCGAAGCGCTGACAGGGACACGGCCCTCGCCGATCGAGGGCGGGGACCGCCAGCGGCGTGATGCCGTTGACCGGATTTGGCGAAATCGCGTCGAGTGCCGCGGCCGGCCGACCCCCGCAAGCCGCGCTGTAATAGGCCGGAACGATCCGTTCGCGATGCAAGAGGACCTGGCCGGTCGTCTTCTTGACCGCTTCCTTGGCACGGCGAGGCGCCGCCCCGCCCTCCCAGGCCTGGCTTCGCTCCCCCGCCACCACGTCGTAGTGCCGTCGATCCAACCAGTGATGCCGTTCGCAGAGCGCAAACGACCTGGCCGCCACCGCAAGAGCCTCGTGGGTCGCCGGACGCCAGGACTCGAAAAGCTCGCCGGCGAGAACACCGGGAAGATACTTCTCCATCGGGATGTGGCACACCACGTCGAGCGCGGTTCCCGCTCCCCGCGGCACGGCGGACACGTGAACCGTTCCTCGGAGCGACTGCCCTTTGAATTTCGGCCCGTCTTCATCGCGGTCCGACGCCACGATCGTGATTGAAGAGGCGTCCGGAATTCGGCGGGAAACGGTCCGTCCCCGACTGGTGGATCGAACCGTCCAACCCGTCGAAGTCTTCTTCAGTCGGATCGGTCCCCCGTGCATTCCGGAATAACTGGTGCCCGGAGCGGTCAGCCAGAAGAGCCTGGAGCCCGATCCCAGCTCGACTTCATCGGAATCGACCCTCGCCACCCGCACCCGCATGAGCGGTTCCGCCGACGGAGTTCGCGGTCGCCCCAGATCTCCTTTCGAG
>CAJWFU010000429.1:0-2840 GCA_913031315.1 uncultured Phycisphaerae bacterium
CCTGCCCGGCGGCGTGGACTGGCTTCAGGCGGCCACCGATGACCGACCCGGCTCTCGGACATTGGCACCGCGTGAACGACTTTCGATGATCCATCTGGAGCTGTCGCTGCTCGAACGTGGTCATCCCGACTGGTCGACCCTGCTGGTGATCGAAGGGGATCCGCCACTGCTGGAGGTCGATGCCTCCCGGCTCGAGACCATGCTGCTGGACGAAGAACGTCTTCGGCCACTGCGGCGCGATGGGCGGTGGGTGGAGGGTTGAGCGTTTCGCCGCTCAGGCCTCGTCGTCGAAGTCCGGCCAGTCGATCGTCGCGATCGCTTCGGCGTAGTTGGCGTGACGCCCCACGCTGGAGGAATAGATGGGGCGGTTGACCTGATCGAAACTCAGAGTTGGGATCGGACGTCCGCTTCGGTGGAAATCCCGGCATGTCTCGTCCCATTCGAGCCCGAGGAATTCGATGATCCTCGGGATCTCCTCGTCCGGGTTTCGAACCAGCCGTTCGTATCGCACCTCGAGGATGGGAAGATCGAGCACCGCTTTCCAATGATTCATGATTCGCTCGGATTCCCGCCAGGCGTCGGCGATCCCCTGGAGGGTGGTGACCCAGGGGAGGCTTTCGACCGCGAATCGGCGCAGGAAGCAGGACACGGCCACATCTCTGGGATCTCGGCGGATGTGGATCGCGCGGCATCCCGGGAACAGTCGCGATGCGAGGCCGAGCAGGCGGTCGTTGCCAAGTGACTTGTTCACGATGCGTCGGGCATCCGGCGTCCGGGCGATCATCTCCTGCAGGAGCTTCGTCGCATTCTCTTGCCATTGTCGAGATTGAAGCTCGCCGAAGCAGCGGGGTGGTGGACCGGGACGGAGGGCGGCGGCGAGCCGGGCGGAGAATCGTTCGAGGGTCGGGAATTCTCCGACGCCCGCGGCCTGCGGATGAGCGTCGATGATCCGATCCAGCAGGCTGGTTCCGGAGCGAGGCATGCCGGCGACGAAGACCGGTCGGGGATCGTCGAGACCGATCGGCCAGTTCTTCAGGGAGTCACGGTCGGTCGAGCGGATGAGGGCGTCGGTCTCCAGTCGCAGCCGGACCGGATCGAATGGGACGCTGGATTCGTGGTTCCGAATCTTCGCCGCTTCGAACGCCTCCTCGAACCGGCCTTCAAGGTCACAGGCCTTGGCCAGCAGGTCGAGGGTCTCCAGTCGCTCGGAACGCCGAAGATCCTCGGTCAGCACTTCGCGGGCCAGATCGATCGCCTCGGCTCGACGTCCGGACTGGATGGCGAGTGAGGTTCGAATCATTCGAAGCCGTTGGCCGATGACCGAAGGCTGGTCCGTGATCTCGATCGCCTCGAGCGGCCGAACGATCTCGGCGGCCTCTTCGATTCGGCCGAACTCCAGAAGCATCGCCGCGGTCTCGATCCGGGGAAGGGGGGCCGCGGGGTCGAGTTCGATCGCCGCCATGCCCGCGGCCAGGGCCGAATCATCTTCGACCATGCGAAGGTGGTATCTGGCCAGGAGCAGCCAGGCTTCGACCGACGGCCCGATCCGAATCGACTTTTCCAACAGGGTCCGGGCTTCAGCCGGCTGATTCGCAAGGAAGGCGAGCCGCCCCCGGACCATGAGTCCCACCGCATCCCGGCCGGGTTTGGCCGCGCTGTTGCGAACGAGGGCGTTGGCTTCTTCGAACCGACCCGATTTCGCGAGTCCGGTCGCCTGCCGGAAGATGTTGGTGCGATCCTTGGCCATGAGGAATGGGCGGGGTTCGTCGGCGTCAGACCGCGGCGAGTCCACGTTCCAGATCCGCCGTGAGATCGTCCACGTGCTCGATGCCGACCGAGAGTCTCACCAGGCCATCGGAGATTCCCAGGGCCTCCCGCTGGGCGAGGGGCACCGAGGCGTGGGTCATGATCGCGGGATGTTCGATGAGGCTTTCCACTCCGCCGAGGCTCTCGGCCAGGGTGAACATGCTCACGTTTTCCAGCATGCGGCGGCTTTCGTCGAGGCCGCCCTTCACGTACATGGTGATCATGCCGCCGCCCGCGGGACGACCTTCGAGAAGCATCTGCCGCGAGGCGACGTCGTATTGCGGGTGAGAGGGGAGGCCGGGGTAGACCACTCGTTCCACCTTGGGGTGGGATTCGAGCCAGGAGGCGATCTTCAACCCGCTTTCGCAATGGCGTTGCATCCGGATGGCGAGGGTCTTGACTCCGCGGAGGCCGGAATACGCATCGAACGGACCGAGAATCGAGCCGACCGAATTCTGAAGGAATCGAATTCGTTCCGCCAGGCCGGGGTCCTTGGTCACCAGCGCCCCTCCGACCACGTCGGAATGGCCACCGAGGTACTTGGTGATCGAGTGCATGACGATGTCGGCGCCATGCTCCAGGGGACGTTGCAGCGCCGGCGTGGCGAACGTGTTGTCGACCACCACCAGGGCACCGTGCTCGTGGGCGACCGCGGCGACCGCGGCGATATCCGTGACCTTCAAGGTCGGATTGGTCGGGGTCTCGATCCAGACCATCGGTGTGACCTCGCCCCGATCGGCGAGCGCCTCCGCCACGTTGTCGGGATTGGTGGTGTCCACGTACCGGACTCGGAGTCCCTGGGTTCGTTCTCGAACCTTCGAGAAGAGTCGATTGGTGCCGCCGTAGAGATCATCACCTGCGACCAGCAGGCCGCCCTGGTCGAGCAGTTCGAGTGCGGTGCCGATGGCGGCGAGTCCGGACCCGAAAGCGAAGCCGCCATGGGAGACGTCGGTCGTTTCGTCGAGTCCCGAGCCCTCGAGGGACGCGATCGCGCGTTCGAACGAATAGCGGGTCAGGTTGTGGCTTCGCGAATA
>CAJWFU010000430.1:0-2840 GCA_913031315.1 uncultured Phycisphaerae bacterium
CTGCCTCGTGACCGTCGGCGCGGCATTCTCCTTCGGCCTGGCGGGCCTCCCTCAGGATCGCCAGGGGTCGCGATTCATCGATCTCGAGCTGCACGAACGATTCGACACCAACGATGACGGTCGCCTTGACCGTGAGGAACGAGATCTCGCCCGCAAGGAGATCCCTCCCAGGACGCCGCGAGGACGCCGTGGTGGACGCCCGGGAATGGATCGCGGAGACGAGGGGCCGCGTCCCGAGACTCTTCCCGACGCCCTGCGCATCGATGTCGAAGACCGAAAATCGGTTCCGAGACTGGAAGGGACGGGACCGTACGACCGAGACGTTCTGCACACCCTCTTCCTCGAATTCCCCGAGAACGACTGGCATCAGGAGATGGTCGTCTTTCACGGAACCGACGTGGAGGTGCCGGCCATGCTGAGCCTCGACGGAAGACCGATCGGCGAGGTCGGCGTTTCCTATCGTGGCAACACGTCGTTCGACATGCCCGCCAAGAAGTCGTTCGGCATCTCGATCGATGCTTACGACGATGATCTCCGTCTCGATGACCGCCGCACCCTGAATCTGCTGAACGCCAACGGCGATCCATCGATGATGCGGGAGGTTCTCTTCTCCAACATCGCTTCTGATCACGTGCCGGCACCGGAGGCGAACTTCGTTCGAGTCGTGGTGAACGGGACCTACCTCGGGGTCTACGGAAACCTCGAGCAGATCAACAAGGACTTCACGAAGCGGACCCACGACACCTCGAAGGGCGTTCGCTGGAAGGTGCCCCCCGACTTCAGCGGCGGTGGTGCCCTCACCTACCACGGCGAGGATCCCGCGGAGTACGAATCCCGGTACGAACTCAAGACCGGCTCGGCCGGCACCGAGGACTGGAAGGCGTTGATCGAACTCTGCCGCATCCTCAAGGAGACGCCGGACGAGGAGATCGAGGAACTGCTTCCCAAGCACCTGGACGTCGAGGAGACGATCCGGTTCCTCGCCCTCGACAACGCCTTCGTGGATTCCGACGGCTACTACAGCCGGGGCAGCGACTATTACGTCTACCTGGATCCCGACGGGATCTTCCACCTGATTCCTTACGACAACAACGAGACCTTCGGTGGTGGCCACGGCCCTGGTCGCGGCGGACCCGGAGGCCCCGGCGGACGCGGTGGTCCCCCTCCGGGGTTCGGCCCCGGCGGCCCCCCATCCGGCGCCGGTCCCGGTGGCCGTCCCGCGAACCAGGAACGAGGAGATCCACCCCGGGGCGTCGGCTCCGAGGAGCAAGGTCGGGATCGAGCTCGCGGGCAGCGAGGAACCGGACGTCCCGACAGCACTCGAGGCCGCGAGCAGCGGCGTCGCGGGCGTGGGCCGGGGCGTGGAGGTCCTGGCGGAGGCGGTGGCGGCATGACCCAGACGCCACTGGCCCTTGCGAATGAACTCGAGACCCGTCCCGTGATCGCTCGGATCCTCTCGGTCGAGGCCTGGCGAGCCGACTATCTCGAGACGATCCGTGAGATCGCCGAGACGGACCTGGACTGGGCGAACCTCAAGCCCCGCATCGACGCGTATCGAGCACTGATCGAGAGAGACGTCGTCCAAGATCCGTTCCATGGGGATCGCACCGGTTTCCGACGCTCCCTCTACGGCGACGACGATTCCCTGAAGTCGTTCGCCGCCGAACGAAGACGTTTTTTTCTTAAGCACCCGGAGCTCGCCGCCGAGGCGTCACGAACGTCGTCCGAAGATGCCGCAAGTGCATTAGGATCCCAATCCGGCGATCGATCCTCGGATCGCTGATGTGAACCGACGACCGTGAATCTCCTTCCTTCCATCCTCGCCATCGACCTGCCCGAACTGATGGACACCGGCGGTGCGGACGAGGTCCGCGCCCTCACTCCCGTCGTGACGCTCAGCCTCGCGATCGCATTCGGGTTCGTGGTCGCGATTCTCCACCTTCTGGCGCATCGCGATCGTCCGATCTACTCGCTCTGGCGGACCCTCCTCCTCATCGCCCCGTTGATCGCGATGGCGACGATGGCCGTCGGTTCGAATCTCGCCGCCGCCTTCACCCTCTTCGGCACCCTGGCGATCGTCCGCTTCCGGACGCCGATCAAGGATCCTCTGGATGCGGCCTTCGTCATCTTCTCGGTGGTGATCGGTCTCGCCCTCGGCAACGGGAGCCTGGAAGTGGCCTCCGTGGGCACCGGGATGATCGCGGCCCTCATCCTGGCCCTGCTCGCCGTGAACCGAATGGTTCCGCGGGAGCATCGCTCCACCCTGAAGCTGGTGGTCGATGGAACGCAGACGTCCGATGCGGGATGGCGAACGGTCCTGGCGGCCGAAGACATCCGAATCAAGATCGACTCCTGCACCGTCGATCGCGGCCGCGGAACGCAGACGATCAGGCTGAGTTTCTCCGGCATCGCGGGGGAGCGATGGCCGGGGCTGCTCTCGAAGCTGCTCGACCTTCCCGAGATCCAGCAAGCGGTCGGACGAACCGACGAGGGCTAGCGGTCGGCCGGGGCCAGAACGGCATGGTCCGGTGGATCGCCCTCGCCGTGGAGGTGATGCTCGAGAAAGCGCCGGACGGCATCGTCGATCCTCGGGTCGCGGAAGCCCCCGTGACCACCCCCCGCGATCCGAAGAAGAACCACCGAGCCGCCCACCGCCTCGATCGCCGAGACCAGGGACGCCGACTGCCCGAAGGGGACCAGCCGATCCCGATCCCCATGGACGACCAGCAAGGGCGGATCCTCGGCATCGACGAACTCGATGGGACTCGCGGATCGCGCCAGCACCGGATGCTCCTGCACCGGACCGCCCACCAGCTGCGACTCCGGTGAATCCGGAGCGT
>CAJWFU010000431.1:0-2837 GCA_913031315.1 uncultured Phycisphaerae bacterium
ACCCAGCTCACCCGTTACCAGCTCAGCCAGTGCATGAGTTGCGGATGCTGCCTCGAAGCCTGCCCTCAGTTCACGCTCGAAGAAGACGAGTCCGCCTGGGAGGATTCCTTCGTCGGCCCCCACGCGATCAGCCAGGCCCGCTACTTCAACCTTCACGAGACCGGAAGCATCCTCGCCGACGAACGCATCGACGCGGTCTCCGGCATGGGAGGCGTCGGCGACTGCGGCAACGCCCAGAACTGCGTGAAGGTCTGCCCGAAGGAAATTCCGCTGACCGAATCGATCGCCGCGATGGGACGAGCGGTGACCGTTCGTTCGATCAAGCGTTTCTTCACTGGCTGATTCGGCGAACGACCGAGCGACGAACTCACACCAGGTCGCTGAGCACGCCGTCCGCCAGCATGACGGTGTGTTCGGTGATTCGAAGCCGGCCCTCACGCCACTCGAGTCGGCCCGCCGCGAGATGATCGGAAACGATCTTCGCTCGCACGGGATCGTCATCGAGCAGCGGCTCGACCACGGATCGAGCCAGCCCTTTCCGGAGTCGAAGCCCCAGCATCAGCGTCTCGCCGATCGCGGTGTTGCGGTCCGGACGATCGACGTCCACCACCGGGGATGGGCCGTCACCGTCGATCCAATCATCCAATCGAGGCAGGTTGCGATAACGCACGCCATTGAGGTTGCCCGCCGCGGCGGGCCCCAGGGCCACCCACTGCCCGAGATTCCAGTAGATGAGGTTGTGCCGACAGGCCTCACCGGGCCGAGCCCAGTTGCTGATCTCGTAATGCTCGAAACCAGCCTCCGCCAGGCGACGCCGGACAAGGTCGTACATCGAAGCCTCGATGTCCTGGTCGATCGCATCGATCCGTCCCAGACGCTGTTTTTCGGCCAGGGGCGTGCCGGGTTCGAAGACCAGCCCGTAGCAGGAGACGTGATCAGGCTCCAATTCAAGGACGCGATCCAGATCCCGGGAGAGGTCGTCAAGGGTGGAGCCCGGAATCCCGAAGATGAGATCGAGATTCAATCGTTTGATTCCGGCCCTCCGAAGTCTCCCGACCGACCGACCCACGCTTTCAGGATCATGGTGACGTTCCAGCGTCTCCAGATGTCGAGGATCGAACGACTGACACCCGATGCTCACCCGTCCCACCCCGCCCCGGACCAACGCCTCGGCGATGTCATCGGAGACGGTCTCCGGATTGGCTTCGACCGTGAACTCTCCGATTCTTCCGGCCGGTCCGAGGGAAGCGACCGCCTGGAGGACTCGCCGGAGATCATCCGGGGGAAGCAGGGTCGGCGTCCCGCCTCCCACGAACGCGGTTTGAATGCTCCCGCCGTCGATCCGAGCCCGGACCGCCTCCACCTCCCGCTCGAATCGCTCCACGAAATCTCCGAATCGATCTCGACGATCGACCAGTGAGTAGAAGTCGCAATAGTGACATTTGTGGCGACAGAACGGCACGTGCGCGTAGATCGCGTCGGGCGCCGCCCCATCCAGCAGCGAGGCGGCGTCCTCCACCTTCGGGACGACGCCGTTCTGCAGCACGCTGAGAGAAATTTCGTCGGAGCTCACGCCGTGAGTCTACGCCGGAAGCCGGCTCGCTCAGGCAGCATCTTCCCGGGACTCCGAAGTCTGGGCTCCGAGATTTCGTGGCATCGCGGGATCACGCATGGCCGGGATCCGGATATTGGTGCCACAGGACCGGCAGCGGACCAGTTTTCCACGGGCATGATCCGGGACCGCCAGCACCCGCTGACAGCCAAGGTTCGGACACATGATTCGAATGACCTGGGGTTCGCTCACCCGACACCTCCTCCGGACGCCTCATGGACGCCGACTCCGGGCAGATCGACCGTCCACGGAGCATCCTGAAGCAGGAACCCGCAATCCGAGGCATCTCGAACACCCACGAAGGTTTCCGGGCGTCGTAGACTGTGGCCCTCGCAGGAGAATCCATGCCCACGCCTCCGAATGATCATTCACTGAATCCCTCCCCCTTCGCCCAGAGCGGTGGCCACACGGCGATCGTCGGTCTCCAATGGGGTGATGAAGGGAAGGGCAAGCTGGTCGACCTGCTCGCCCCTGACCATGATTGCATCGTCCGATACAACGGCGGTGCGAACGCTGGCCATACGGTGGTGGTCGGCGATGAGCGGTACGCCCTCCATCTGGTGCCTTCCGGCATTCTGTTTCCCGGCTGCACCTGCATCATCGGCAATGGCGTGGTGGTCGATCCCGCCAAGCTCCTGGAGGAGATCGATGGCCTTCGAGCCCGTGGCATCGAGATCGACGCCAATCTCCGACTCTCCAGCCGCGCCCACGTGGTCATGCCGTACCACAAGGCCCTTGACGGCGCCCTCGAGGAATTCATGGCGGGCAACCGTCGCGACGCGATCGGCACCACCCGTCGAGGCATCGGCCCGGCCTACGCGGACAAGGTCTTTCGCTCCACGGCGATTCGCGTCGGCGATCTCGCCCACGAGGATCGCCTCCGAACCAAACTGGAACTGACCTGCGAACTGCGGGAAGCCCAGCTCAGATCCCTCGGCGCCGCAGACCCCGAATCGGTGGACGTGTCACGACTTCTCGACCAGGCCCTGGCCCAGGGTGAACGCCTCGCCCCCCACGTCACCGACACCACCTGGTACCTGCACGACGCGCTGGCGGATGGACGGAGCATCCTCTTCGAAGGGGCCAACGCCTGCCTGCTGGACGTCGACCACGGGACGTATCCCTTCGTCACCAGTTCCAACTGTTCCACCCTTGGAATTCCGGCGGGCACCGGCGTCCCGCTGGGGCGGATCGACCGAGGACTCGGGATCATGAAGGCCTACTC
>CAJWFU010000432.1:0-2834 GCA_913031315.1 uncultured Phycisphaerae bacterium
CCGCGGTCATGTTCACCGCGGGCGAGAACGACACCCGGGTGCATCCCCTCCACGCGCGGAAGATGGCGGCGTTGATGCAGGCGGCGACCGGAAGCGATCCCGCCACCGAACCGATCCTGCTGCAGGTCGAACGCGACGGCGGCCACGGCCAGGGCAAGCCCCTCCGACTTCGAATCGAAGAAGCGGCCGACCGCTGGGCGTTCATCTTCTGGCAGACCGGGATCTGCGGACCGGAGTGAGCTCGATGCGTCCCGTCCCGGCGAGGACGTGGCGACGGTCTCAGTCGACGGGCAGTTCCGTGAGCAGGCGAGCCTCGTCCCAGGTCTCGACTCCGAGATCGACGGCCTTCTGCAGTTTGCTGCCCGCCTTCTCACCCGCGATGAGGAGATCCGTCTTCTTCGACACGCTTCCGGTGATCGTGGCCCCGAGTGATTCCAACCGTTCCGCAAGTTCCTTGCGGCCGGTCGACTCGAGGGTGCCGGTGATGACCACGGTCTTCCCGGCCACCGGTGAATCGACGGCCTCCGCATCCTCCCCGGGCGGTCGGTAGAGATCGCTTTCGAGGGAGACGCCGGCGTCGGCCAGCCGTCGGAAGGCCTCCTTCGTCGGTTCCGCCGCGAGATGCTCCTGCAGACTCGAGGCGGTGATCTCACCGAAGTCCGGCAGGTCCTCCAGCGTCTCGACCGTGGCCGCCATCAGGGCATCCGCGTGGGGGAAATGCCGTGCCAGCATCTTGGAGGCACTGGCCCCGACATGGCGGATGCCCATCCCCGCGAGAACCCGGGCCAGCCCCCGCCCTTTCGCGACCTCGAGACCTTCGAGCAGGTTGTCCGCCGACTTCTCACCCATCCGCTCGAGCGTGAGGAGATCCTCGCGGTCCAGCTGGAAGACGTCCGCGAAGTGATGGACCAGCCCCGCGTCGATCAGTTGATCGACGAGTTTCTCGCCGAGGCCGTCGACGTCCATCTGATCACGGCCGACGAACCACTTGAGCTTCTCTCGGAACTGTGCCGGACATTCCGGGCTGACGCAGAACAGCTTCGGGCCTTCCTGCTCGACGCCCCCCTCGCAGGCGGGACAGGCGACGGGCGGGTCGATCACGGTCTCCGTTCCGTCCCGCGCCTCGACCACCGGTTCCACGACCTGGGGAATGATCTCACCCGCCTTCTCGATCACCACCGAGTCGCCGATGCGAAGATCCTTCCGACGAATCTCCTCGATGTTGTGGAGCGTGGCATGTCGCACCGTGGTTCCCGCCACGAGAACGGGGTCCATCGTGGCCCGCGGCGTCAGGGTTCCGCCCTTGCCGACCTGCCATTCCACTTCCGACAACCGGGTCCGGGCCTGTTCGGCCGGATACTTGAACGCGATCGCCCAACGAGGCGCCTTGGCGGTCGCGCCGAGCTCGGCTTGAAGGTCGAATCGATCGACCCGGACGACCATGCCATCGACGCCGTAGTCGAGGTCCCGGCGTTCCGCGCGGAACGCTTCGATCCGATCCACCACCTCGTCGAGGGATCCGAGGGCACGGGAATGGTCGTTCGCCGGGACACCCCACGCCCGAACCCGATCGAGAAAACCCGAATACGTCTCGACTTCGAGTCCGATCGTCTCACCCCGTCCGTGGGCGATGAATCGAAGTCCACGACTCGCGGTGATCGCCGGATCGAGACTCTTGAGCGTGCCGGCGGTCGAGTTGCGAGCGTTCGCGAAGAGCGGCTCGCCCCGGGCCTCCCGTTCGGTGTTCACCCGGTCGAACGATGAGTTCGGCATCACGATCTCACCACGGATCTCCACCACTTCGGGCGGGTCGACGGTGTCGAGCCTGAGGGGTATCGCCTGAATCGCCCGCACGTTCGAGGTCACCACGTCCCCACGCGATCCGTCTCCCCGCGTGGTGGCGGAGACGAGTCGGCCGGCTTCGTAACGAAGCGAGATCGCGACCCCGTCGATCTTGGGATCACACACCAGCCCCACGCCGGACTCGGCAAGGTCATCGAGACCCTTCAGAACCCGGGCATGCCACGCCTCGAGATCCTCGGTCGAATAGGTGTTGTCGATCGAAGTCATCGGGACGGCGTGAACCGCGGTCTCGAATCCGGACACCGGCTCCCCGCCCACCCGCTGGGTGGGACTGTCGGGATCCGCGAATTCAGGGTGGGCCTTCTCGAGGGCGGCGAGTTCCTCAAGGCGAGCATCGAAGTCCCGATCCGACATGATCGGATCGGCCTCCACGTAGTAGCCTCGATTCGCTCGCTCCAACAACTCACGGAGCTCGGCGATGCGTTGATGCTCGTGCCCGGCGTCAGTCACGGTTGATCGAATCCGGTCCCTTGCCCGCGGTCTTGTCCCAGGTGTTGTCCCCGGACCGCTGATACTTGGTGAATCCCAGCCGGTCGAGATTCGAGTCGCTCAGCTTCGTCTTGTCCGACGCGTCGGAGTGGTTGAGCGCCAGTCCGGGGGCCGAAATCATCCGCTTCACCGGTTCTCCGGTCTCGGGATGCTTCTTGAGCGGCGCATCGCTCATGGACTGAAAAACCTCGAAAGGCTCTCCGAGCGAACCGTCGGGCTTGATCACGGCATAGTCGTATGTGGGCATGGCATCCTCGGATTCGGTGACGGTCGACTAGGAAGGGTACGACGAATATCGGTTGGTCCGCGGCGAATCTCAATCGCCCTGGAGCAATCGCCGGGCGGAAGAGACATCCTCCGACCTGGTGTCGCCCGCCTCCCGCTCGATGATGACGTCGACCGGCGGTACGAGGGACCGCACCTCGGGAAGAAAGGATGACCAATCGACCGTACCGGTTCCTAATCGGGCTTCGGCCCCCCAG
>CAJWFU010000433.1:0-2834 GCA_913031315.1 uncultured Phycisphaerae bacterium
TCGCTTCCTCACCGCCTTCGGCAGGAAAACGAGTCGAAACCGGAATGGCTCCCAGATCCGACGCCAGTTCGATCGTGGCGAGCAAGGCGGTCACCGCGTCATCGACTCGCGCGGGATCCAGGAGATCCTCCGGTTTGAACCAGGCGTCGATGCCGACCACGTCGAGTTCAAGACGCCGGGCCGCGATCAAGAGGTCGCGACGCCCCGATCGATCAAGATCGCGGGCACGGGTCCCGGCCTGCCCGGCGGAAACCTGGACCCCGCGAACCGCCAAAGCGGCGGCGATCTGCAGGCCGGTGCGAGGATCAGGCCCGAGGGGCGCCAGGGTGACGGCCACGGCCGGTCGAGGATCACTGGAATCAGACATGGATTGGAATGTACGGGAGTGAGCGATGCGCGGTCGAGCCGACGAACCGCCATCGGTTTGCCCGTAGGATCCGGACGTGCCCACTATTCGCTCCATCCATGCCGAATCGGAACCGGTGATCCAGGTCTCCCTCGTCCAGGGACCCATCGACCCGGGCCCGGTTGCGCCGCCCCGGAGCCATGCGGGTGGAGGCACCTGCACCTTCGTGGGCACGACCAGACCGGAACGCCATCCGGATCATGGCGAATTGCTCGGACTGGAATACGACGCGGCCGAACCGCTCACGTCCGACCGACTTGCCGACCTCGCCCGAGACATCGCCGATCGGCACCAGCTTCGCCTTCTCTCCATCGAACACGCCCGTGGCTCGGTCCCGGTCGGAAGCGCGAGTGTCCATATCGTCGCGATCGCGGATCACCGCGACGCCGCATTCACCGCCTGCCGGGAAGCGATCGATCGCCTCAAGCAGGAGATTCCGATCTGGAAACGGGAACGGTGGCAGGATGGGACGACCTGGTCGACCGCCACTTCACCGCTCCCTGAATCCAATTCCGAGAAAACGACATGAACGGAATCCGAGGAATTCTCGCCGCCGCTTGGTGGCTGGCCCTGGTGACCTGGACGACCGCGATCGCGATCCCCGGCGCCGCGGCGATGATCGCCTTCACCCGGCTCCCTCGACTCGGGGTCACCATGGAGGGGACCCGGGACTACTTCGCGGGCGATCCCGAGGCATCCGGCCGATTCGTGGCGGGCTTCGTCACCAATCCCCTTTTTCTAGCCTCCGACGTGGCATGTTTCGTCGCCGCCATCGTGGCCTGGGTCGCGTTGATCGGCACCCGATTCCGTCCGTCCGGCCAAGGGATGGGCCGGCGACTCGCCGTGGTGGCGGTGATCCTCGCCACCCTGGTTCTTGGTTGGTATCTGGTCTTCGTCGGTCCTCCCCTGGGTGTTTCGCTGACCGCGTGGCGTGAAGCCGTGCTCGCCAACGACCGAGCCGCGGCGGAGGCGGCGTGGGCCGTCTTCGATCCGCTTCACCAGACGGCGTCGCGACTTCTTGGAATCGAAATGATCCTCCTGCTGTCGGCGATCATCACCGGCGGCATCGCCACCCGAACCTCCGCGACCAGGGCGGCGAAGGAGTCGGTCTCATGATGGAATCCCCCCCGGTCGGCGGACCCCGGAGCAAGAAGGGTTTCGACCTTCCCGAACGATCCGCCGCGGACATCAAGCGTGCGGGCCAGGTGCTCGCGGCTCTTCGACGTCGACATCCTCACGCTCGATGTGAACTCGACGCCGCCAACCCGCATGAACTTCTGGTCGCCACGATTCTTTCCGCCCAGGCCACCGACGTCGGGGTCAACAAGGCGACCCCCGGGCTCTTCGCGGCCTTTCCGACGCCCGCCGACTATGCCGCTGCGACCCCCGCCGAGATCGAACCGCTGGTTCGAACCCTGAACTTCTGGCGAAACAAGGCCCGATCGGTTCACGGTGCGATGACCCTGGTCACCGAGCGGCACCGCGGCGAAGTACCCGCAGACATGGATGCCCTGCTCGAACTGCCGGGAGTCGCCCGCAAGACCGCCAACGTGGTGCTGGGAAATGCCTTTGGAATCAACGAAGGCGTGGTGGTGGACACCCATGTAGGCCGGCTGTCTCGCCGTTTCGGGTTGGTGGATTCCGAGGAAGAGGATCCGAAGCGCATCGAACGACACCTCATGACGCTCTTTCCGAGACCGTCGTGGTGCCTTCTGAGCCACCTCTTCATCTTTCAGGGACGACGAAGTTGCAAGGCTCGCGGGGCTTCCTGTGCCGAGGACCCGGTCTGCCGTCGCTTCTGTTCCAACGCCGTCACCTGACCGTCCACGCCGAGAATGCTCAACGCATCGGGGGCATGCCGGCTTCCTGACGCATCCTGCGTTCGACCTTCTCGGCTTCGTCCCGTCGAACCTCCTTGATCAACGCGGGGTCCGCATCCGGGTCGGCGATCACCTTGACGGTTCCAAGTCCGCCGAAGGCGCTGACGAACGCGACGTCATCACCCACCCGGGGCCGGAACAACCAGGCGACCGGCCCCTCCATCGAGACTCCTCCGACGCGAACGACCCCCCCGTCCCGGTATCCGAAGCATTCGAGGCCGTCGTCGTGGCCCGCGAAGAGATATTCACCCGAGGCTTCGAGGGTGTAGACCAGTCCTTCTCGCGGAGGTGACCAGTCGAACGTCTCGCCTTCGATGGGCTCGATGCGAAGCAGCGCACCGTCCTCTTCGATCGAGGCGTCACACCAGGACAACGTGATCTCGTCGACCTGACCGGCGTTGTTTCGCAGCGGGCGATCACTGAGTTCGACGCTGCCTCCGATCTTGTAGAGCCAACTCCCTTCTTCACTGCCCGCCAGCACGCGTCGGCCGTCGCCGACCGCCATGGTGACTCGCCCCGGATTGCGCTCGACCGCGAAGAAGGTGTCG
>CAJWFU010000434.1:0-2833 GCA_913031315.1 uncultured Phycisphaerae bacterium
GACCATCGAGTCGTCGAGCCTGATTCGAAGCCCGCGTTCGCCACCTTCGAGGATTTCGATGACGTTGCCCGACCGCTCCACCACGATCCGTTCGCGGGCCTTCGGTTCGTCGACCGCGAGCCAGTAGAACCGCGGGTGCGTCACGTCGTCCTGCAGCCAGACGATCCGCTCCGGCCGGGAGACGCGACGATGCTTCGCCATCCACGGCACCGCGACCGCATCCTCGCGGTCCATCCAGTGCCCCTTGCCTTCGTGGATCACCACCTCGTGCGGGTAGCCGCCTTCGTCGCCGGCCGCGAGTTCCGCGAGCGTCGTCTTCCAGCGGCGTGCGATCTGGTTCCGGTCGTACGCCCCATCCTCGCCCCCCATGTGAAGGGTGAACGGGAGGTTCCGGAGGCCGTCGGGCTTGGTCTCGTTGGGATGTCCGGCCATCATCGCCGCACCCGCGAGTCGGTCCGCCATCCGGGGCGCGAGCTGGTAGACGCCGTCGCCGCCCGCGGAGTAGCCCATGAAGTAGACCTTGTCCGGATCGACGTTCTCGAACACCACCAGGTTCTCGATCAACCGATCGAAGAAGTCGTCGACGTGCCCCTGATGCCACAGGTTCCAGGTGTCGGTCGGCGCCCGCGGCGCGAGATAGATCCCTTCGGCGGGCTTGTACAGACGCTTCTGGTTCTCCCACTGCTGCGTGTTCACCGCGGGTGGTGCCCCACCGCCGCCGTGCATCGAGATGTAGAGACTCCGTCCCTCGCCCGCGGGCGGTTCACCATTGACCGAATACCAGAACGGCATGCGGCGTCCGTCGAGTTCGAGGGCCTTCGCGTCCATCTCCTTGGCACGGGTTCGCCGGATCATCGTCCGATGACGCCGCACCGCCCGCTCGATCTCGGCCTCGGCCCGCCTCCGGGAGAGCCCCGTTTCATCGGACTTCTTCCCGTCGTTCACGGCGACCCCGGTTTCGACGTCGAGCAGCTGCTCGTCGCGCGAGAACCGCTGACCGGCCTCCAGCTCGCCATCGGGCAGTGTGAAGCGAACCATGAAGTCGGCGTCCAGAGGAACCACGAACTCCAGGTGATCGTTGCCGTCGAAGGAATCGTCCCGCGTCATGCCTCGTCCGATGATCGTGCCGTCCACCGCCACGACCGCTGGTGCCGCGATGCGACGGCCGGACTCGAGATCACGCAGCCGGACATACAGTCGGCCGGATCCTTCCGGGACTTCGACCGGGTCGGCGGTGTAGCGATCGGTGACGTTGACCGCGCGAACGCTTCGATCCTGCGCCGCCCAGACCAGTGGAAAGTGGGCGGGTGAATCGTTCCAGGTACTGGCCCAGACCGCGCGGCGCGGGTCATCCCGCACCGCACCACGAGCCCGGCCGGCGAACCAGCCCTTGTCGAGGTCCATGCCGGTGGGTTCCGCCGCGCCGGTGAATCGCCATCGCTCGCCGTCCCAGATCTCCACCCAACTGTGATTGCCGCTGCCATCGGACCAGAGCGGCACGCCCACGAATCGAGCGGGCACCCCGGTCGCCCGGCAGGCCTCGACGAGCAGCACGCTGAGCCCGGTGCACGACGCGAGCCCCGCATCGATCGACTCCAGCCCGGACTGGTCCGCCTTCGGCCGCTTGGTGGAGTACTTCACGCCGACCTGCGGAAAGACCTTCTGGTTGAGCAACGCCGCCGCCTCGGCCGGTGAGGACGCGGATTCGACGATCGGGAGGAAGCGGGCTCGGAAATCGGCACGCCAGTCGTCCCGTCGCTCGTTCACCACCGCATAGGGCAGGACCGCATCGAGAAAGATCTCGCGCGGAACCTCGTCCCGCCAGGGGGCCGCCTCCATCGCCTCGACGGCGAGGCGGAGATTTTCGAGCAGTTGATCGGCGGTGAGCGACCGAAGGTCGGCTTCGGGCATCCGGCCGACCAGCCAGACCATGTCGGCTCGGTGTGATTCGGGCGCCTCGGCGACCGCCCGGGCGATCTCGGCTCGGTTCGATCCGGCGAGCTCGAGGGCCGCCTCGAGGCGGACTTCATCGGTGGGCGTGGTCTGCGCGGGCGAGGGAAGCGTGATGAACATCATCAACAGCACGGTGACGATCTGGTGGCGGTGAATACGGCTCGGCATGCGGGGCTCTCCGGGTGGATTCCAATCTACCAGCCGAAGGCACCATCAAGAGCCCGAAAATCCGGCTCACCTCGTTACGCTGGGGAGTCGGCGAGAGCACCGACGACCACCCCCCAACCCCCGTGGGAGCGATGAATGCCACCGGAAATCGATCGACGAACCGCGCTGGCCGGACTCGGCGCCGGAATCGTCTCCGCGGGCGCGACCGGTCCGACCGACGCCGCGGACGATCCGCCACCGATACCAGTTCGACGCTTCCAGCAGGGACGAAGTCCGTGGCCGCTCTGCCTGGACACCGCGACCATCCGGCCGACCGCCCTGCTCGAGAAGGTGCGAATCGCCGCGGAAGCCGGATTCGACGCGATCGAACCATGGGAAGGCGAGCTCCGAGACTTCGAACGCGAAGGCGGATCGCTTTCGGATCTGCGACGACGGATCGAAGACGCAGGCCTCTTCGTCCCCTCGGTGATCGGACTCTGGAACGCCATTCCGCCCACCCGGCCGGAATGGGACGCCGGACTGCCCGCGACGCGGGATCGCATGCGAATGGCGTCGGCGATCGGGGCCCGGCACATCCAAGTGATCCCGCAACCCGCCCGCCCCTGGCCCGAATTCGATCTCGCGTGGGCCAGTGCGCGGTATCGCGATCTCCTGGTGATGGGCTTGGAAGAGTTCGACTTGAATCCCGCGATGGTCTTCGTGCAGTTCCTGC
>CAJWFU010000435.1:0-2826 GCA_913031315.1 uncultured Phycisphaerae bacterium
CATTCGCCCCATGGCTGCGGGGCATCGCACGAAATCATGTGTTCGCTCACTACCGACGAACCCGACGCCTCCCGGTTCATTGCGAGGAAACGGTGCTCAATCATCTCGATGCCCGAATCGACCAGATCGGACAACGTGCCGGCGACACCTGGGAGGAGAAGTTGGAGGTTCTCGACGACTGCCTGGCCTTGCTCCCGGAACCGAATCGAACCCTGCTCGATCTTCATTATCGAGAAGAGATGGATACCGAACGAATCGCGATCCGAACCGATCTCCGGCGGGAGACGGTGAAGAAGAGACTCCAACGGATTCGCTCCAGCCTCGCCGAATGCCTTCAACGCAAAGGGGTCTTCGACCAGGCCGTGACGGACTGACCTTCGAATGTCGACCATGAACAATCCCCCAGAAAAATCCGACTCCCAATCGACCGGCGACGATCAGTTGCTCGACGCGATGCTCCGTGGTCATCTGCAGGATTCCCCGGCGGCGAAGAACGATCGAATCGACCGGGTGATGGCGGCCATCGACCGGAATCCAGAACGCGAGCCGGCAGACACCAGGCCTGCCTTCACGCCGTGGAGACACCGCCCGTTCGGTCGCGCCCTGGCCGCCGGATTCCTTCTCGCCACGATCACGGGGCTTGCCTTGATCGTGGCCCGCCCCCGGCCGGCCGACGCCACCGTCCTCCAGAGATCGATCGAACGGCTCGCCGACGGAGACCTGACCTACATCGTGAGCGTCTCCAACCCGCGCGACGACCTCGTGCAGAAGGAACGTGGAAGGAATCGCGACCGGGCCGACACCCGAAGGATCATCCCCAGAAACCCCTCGATCAAGCATCCGGGGCGACGAACGCTTGAATGGCGACTCCGACCCGAAGGCTCCGAACGTGTCTTTCCAGCGCGGAACCTGAAACGACTCGACGGCGCCATTCTGCACACTCAGGGGAATCGATCCGTTCTGTTGGTCGATGTCCGTGAAGATCAGGTGCTGGCTCGCGGTTTCGATGGTTCGAGGAACTGGAGCAACTTCAAAGATCCGGAATCCTCTCGGGCCAAGAGAGAAAACGGGCAGGGTGAACCACGCTTCAATCCCTCGAAGAGGTACCTGCGATTCATCACCCACGATCTGGCCAGTCAACTCGAAGAAATCGAACGGCGATACGATCTCAGCGGGCCCGTTCTGGTGGAGGATGTCGATGGCGGGCCGCCTCTGATTCGCCACGAAGCCGTGCGTCGGTCGAAGTCGCAGGGCGGGGCCGGTTCGCGGGGCGGGGCGATGAATCCCGGACGCATCGAACTCTGGACAGATCCCGACACCGAACGAATCGTGCTCTGCCGGTTTGATTTCCACTCCGACCCGGAGGAGCGGGAAGTGACGTCGATTGAATTCCGCCTGGAATCCACGATGGATCTTCCGGACGGCGTCTTCGATCCCGACACCTATCCCACGTTCACGCCACGCCGACGATCGGCGGAGCCTCGATCATCCCGCTGACCGAGCGAATTGAATTCAGGAATTTCCATCCGAGACCGGAGGATCGATCCGCATGATTCGATCCACCGCGACGTCTTCCAACGACATGGTCCCACCATCGGGCCAGAAGACCTGAAGCCGGGGAATCCGGGCGATTCCACCGAGGCCGACATGCACTCGAGGGTCACGCGCAGAAAGATAACTGCCATCCGTGCGAACGGTCCTGGTGAGTCGGCGTTCCCGCCCTTCGTCATCGGCGGGAAGATCGATCACCACCTTCGCACCAAGTGCCGGACCTCCGGTCCGATCTCTGATGTCCAGAAGCAGGTGCCGCCCGTTCCCACCCGCGACGTTGCGAAGAAGACGAACCGGGGCCTTTCGGTCCACCACCACCACGTCGAAGCTCCCGTCCTGATCGAAATCGCCGAAAATCGCGCCGCGGCTGGTTTTCGGCGTCGCGTCCAGTCCCCCGCTCGGCTTGACCGTTTGGAATCGACCCCTTCCGTCACCGCGGAGCAGAAGGTCCGGCTCCGCATACGGGTCGTCGACCTCCGCGAAAGTCTTTCCGATCCCGACTCGACCGTTCGCGGCGTAGAGATCGAGATGGCCATCATGATCGAAGTCGACCAACCCCAGCCCGAAACGAGTGAATCGCCGGGTCGCGGCGGCCAGTCCCGCCCGGGCGGTGCCGTCGATGAAACGTCCCCCCTGGTTGAGATGAAGCGAATCGGTCTCTCCCCCGAGGTTGCACACCAGAACATCCGGATCGCCGTCATCGTCGACATCCTCCACCACCACGCCCATCCCCGCCTTGGCGATGCCACTCAGATCCCGATCGCATCCGGCGCGGATCGCGAATTCCTCGAATCGAAGATCACCTCGGTTCATCCAGAGATGATCAGGCATGCCGTCGTTGGCGACGAAGAGATCCAGCCGTCCGTCCCCGTCGGCGTCGAGGGCGGCGACTCCGAGACCGGTGCCCGATTCCGCGGCGATGCCACTGGAGGATGAGATGTCGGTGAACGTTCCATCGCCGTCATTGCGGTAGAGGAGGTCCGACGTCGGACGGTCGTACTGGGCAGGTGCGCAATAGTCCGGTCGCCCCGAAGAATGTCGACAATCCATCTCCACCGCAGGTGACCAGTCCACGTAGCGTGAGACGAAGAGATCGAGATCGCCGTCCGCATCCGCGTCGAAGAAGGTCGCGCTCGCCGCGAAACCTTCGTCCCCGAGTCCGGCGTCGGCAGTCACGTCCGTGAAGCGAAAGCCGCCTTCATTCCGAAGAAGCGTGTCCCGACCAAGATTCGAAACGAAGAGATCGACATCGCCGTCGCCATCGAAATCACCGGT
>CAJWFU010000436.1:0-2824 GCA_913031315.1 uncultured Phycisphaerae bacterium
CCTGGTTCAACGCGACGTCGACCATCGTCGACAACGACCCCGATCTGCTGAAGGCACATGGCGGATTCGCACCTCTGGTGATTGCGGAAGAGGTTCGCGCCTCGATCGAGGAGGAGATCGGATCGCCGGTGGAGCTGCTTCCGGATCCCGCGCCCGCGTTCAGAGGTTCGTTCCTGATCGAGTTTCGGGGAGACACCGAGCGTCGCCGCTACCGCGTGCAGCCAGAGACCCTGGCATCGACCCTTCAGGTGACGCCCCTGGCGACCGGCGAAGAAGAAGAGCGACGATTCCCGGAGAAGGTCTCGGTTTCGACCGAGGAGTCGGTGACGAATCTTCGAGATCGTCTGGAAGTGATCGCGGAGGATGATTCGTCTTCGCTTCGTTCCGCCCCCGACCTGAGCATGCGGATGCGGGTCGATGGCGAGGACTGGCTGGTCGAGTACGACCTTCGAAACGGGCAGATCAGCGAACGTCGCTCGGGCGAGGCGAGAATGGACTTCAGCCTTCGCTCGTTCCTCATGCGGTTACACGTGTCCCGCGGTTATCCCGCGGAAGCGAGTGTCAGAACCATCTGGGGCGTGATCGTCGACGTGACCGCGGCTCTGATGATCTTCTGGGCTCTCTCCGGCGTGATCATGTGGTGGCAATTGCGACCGACGCGGAACACCGGCATGCTGGCATTGGGGTCGGGCGTCTTCTTCGCCGTACTTCTGGCCTACGGCATGTACGTCGCGATCTATCACTGACGTTTCAGGGTGAAGGATCGCTCGCGGTCAGTCCTGCTCGACCAGGAACCATCCGTTTCCCAGATCCTTCTCCCAGTTGGTGTTCCACCAGATCATCCGGCAACCCGGCACGGTCTGGACCAGGTGGATGCCGCCGCCGGTGCCGCCGGTGAGCTGCAGTCCGAGGTTCTCTTCGGCGAATGTGTGATCGAAGAAATTCAGCACTCCTATCCGAGGGGTCGTTTCGACGATCTCGCCGGCCCGAATCCGCGCTGCGAAGGATTCGATCGCGGATTGATGAAGTGCGAACGAAAGATCGAACGGCCAGTACCAGACTGGATTGTCGAATGGCAGTCTGGTGTTCGATGGCCAGGCGATGCTGACCACGAGGATCGGCAGCAGAAGCCCGGCAAGTCTGGTGCGGAGTCGGACGTCGAGCGATGGAATCAGGGCCGTGGTCGGGAGAATGATCAGGACGGGAGTACTGAAGAAGGTGATCAAGAATGCGAGAATGGCATTCCCCCCCATGAATGCGATCGCGAAATCGGCGATGAAGACCAGGAGAGCGAGAACGAGTGAGCCCTTGAAGATCCGGTTGATGAGCCGGCGGTATCGAAAGGTGCTGCTCCGTCGTCCGGTACTCCGGGGATTCCGGGCATCGAACTCTCGCCCGCACTCCGAACACGTCCCTTCCCCCTTGGAGATGGTGAGGAGGTAGCCGCAGCCGAGGCAAAATCGACCGGGTTGATCCTGAGACGGGCGGAGGGGCGTCATCCGAGGATCATACGCACTTGAATTCCCCATCCATCGTCGCCTGGCGATCGTCGGCGGGGAAGGGGCGACTTCTTCGGTGAATCCACCGGGGTTGATGATTGACGGGTCCGATCTTGGTTTGGTTCGGAGCACCGGCATCCGCACCGGCCTTGATTTCGCCCGCTTGGAATTTCGTGCATGCGTCATCGGAATCAGGCTGAAGACGAAGCATCGCTGGCCAGACCCCGGGAGAGTCCGGGACGCGATCAGGCCGGGTCCCGACGCTTCCAACCTTCCGCCATCCGCCAGCACCGATGGATCTTTCGGTTGCGGAAGTCCTCCGGTACGGATCGATGGCTGATCTCATGTCCTCCGAAGCCCTTGGGGATGGCGTCATCCGCCATCTCGAAACTGCGTGAATTGGTGGAGAAGAAGATCTCTCC
Source organism: uncultured Phycisphaerae bacterium (assembly GCA_913031315.1). Lineage (GTDB taxonomy): Bacteria > Planctomycetota > Phycisphaerae > Phycisphaerales > SM1A02. Next base: position 1,922 of record CAJWFU010000436.1, read on the forward strand.
CCCGGGGGCGACGAAAGCGGCGATCCATCGAAGAAGTTTTCGATGGTCTCGGTCGACGGCGAAGGATCCCGCCGTCATGCGCTTGGAATTCGAGAACGTGGGTGGGTCACAGATCACGATGTCGTATCTCTGGTCGTCGCTCGGGCCGGCCTGCAGCCAGCGAAGGCAGTCCGCGTGAATGACCCGGTGGGCTTCGGTCGTCTGGTAGCCGTTGAGCTCGAGATTGCGTTCGTACCAGTCGAGGTACGTCCGGGACATGTCGACCGTGGTGGTCACGGCCGCCCCTCCCGCTCGGGCATGCACGCTGAAGGCGCCGGTGTAGCTGAAGAGGTTCAGAACCCGCTTGCCCGCGGCCCGCTCGCCGACCGAATGGCGGGTCGGACGGTGATCAAGGAAGAGGCCCACGTCCAGGTAGTCGGAAAGATTCACTTCGAAACGCAGGCCGTGTTCCGTGACGGTCTTGACCAGGCCGCGCTGGTCGAAGCGTTCGTACTGTTCCCGGTCGCCGTCTCCCGAGGCCTGGCGGCCTCGATGTCGGACATGCAGTCTGGATCTCGGAATGTCCAGGCCGGCGAGAATCTCCGCCTCCGAGTCCCGGCGGTGTGCGACTTCCTTCTCGAGCGTGTCGTCTCGGCGACGATGAAGAAACCAGACCACGGCATCACCGTCGTGGGTGGGGTCCGCGGTTTCTTCGTCGCCGTACCAGTCGATGATCGCCGGGTATTCGGGAACGTCACGTTCGTACAGCCGAAAACAGGAGACGCCGGAGCGTCGGCCCCAGCGTGCGAGATGTTTCATGCGTTTGGCGAGACGTTCACCGAGCACGGGAGGATCCTCGTCGAAGAGAAAGAAGAAGCGTCGGCCTCCCAACGGGAGGCCGACCTTCGATCGCACGTCGAACCG
>CAJWFU010000437.1:0-2820 GCA_913031315.1 uncultured Phycisphaerae bacterium
GGACCTTCCCGCACCGGGGAGCAGGCTTTCCTCCGCCCGACGATTCATCCGGCCGGCCGGTTCCGCTTTGCAGTCTCGATCACCTCGAGTGCGTGATCGCGTACCGGCCCTGTCAGAGGGAGTCGAGGTTGGCGAACTCGTTCGTCGCCCATGTCGAATTCCGATTGCACCAGATTCACCAGATGCACGAACTCGGGTACGGCATCGAGGCGGAGCAGGGGAAGGAACCAGCGGTACAGGGCTTCGAGTCGGTTCCGTTCGTCCGGAGTCCGATCGGCGACGGCGAGCTCCCAGAGGTGAATGGATTCCTCGGGCAACGCGTTCACGAGGCCTGCGATCCATCCATCGGCACCGGCATCGGCTGCTTCGACCGCCATGTCGTCGATGCCCACGAAGATCGCGAGTCGTTCGTCGAGGTGTTCGCGGATCTCTCGAAATCGTCGGATGTCGCCGCTGGATTCCTTGGTCGCATGAAGGTTGGAATGTTCGGCGGCGAGTTCCTTGAGTTGCGCCGGGCGAACGTCCACCCGATACGCGATCGGATTGTTGTAGAGCATGCACGAAAGATCGGTCGCTTCGAAGACCGCGGCGAAGTGGGCCTTCATTTCCGGCCAGGGGCCGTCATAGGCGTAGGCGGGAAGCACCATCAGGCCGCGACAGCCGGCCGACTTCGCAGCCTGTGCGATATCGATCTCTTGTCCGGTCGACACCGCACTGATCGCCGCGATCACGGGGATCCGACCCTCGAGCGCGGTTTCGCAGGTCTTCCAGATGGCAACCTTCTCCTCGAGTGAGAGAGCGCCGCCTTCGCCGAGGGAGCCGGGGGTCACGATGGCGGTGCAGCCCGCATCCGCCATCCGGACCACGTGGCTGGCCAGGCGTTGATGGTCGATGGTGAGATCGTCGTGATACGGATTCGTGATGGCCGGCATCACGCCGTGCCAGTCTTGGCGATTCATGGATCGGCTCCGAGGGGGAATCCGACACTGTACTTCGAGGAAGGCCGGTCCCGGGTGGGTCGATCGATTCAGATTCCGTGTCGCCAGGGATCCTCTTCCTCGTAGATGAGATCACTCTCGGAAGTGATCCAGGCTCGGCCGGCCACGGTCGGAATGATCTCCCCCGGTCGTTCGCCCGGTCGATAGCTGGCGATGAAGCGACTCCCGATGATCGATTCCTGGATCCAGGGTGCGCCCGGTTCGAGTCGTCCGTCGGCGGCGAGGCAGGCGATTTTGGCGCTGGTACCGGTACCGCAGGGTGACCGGTCATAGGCGCCGCCGGGGCAGAGAACGAAATTGCGGCTGTCGCCGCCGGAGCGGGCGGGACCGAACAACTCGATGTGATCGACTTCGCCGCCGAGTGGAGAACCATCCGACGAGGTACCACGGTCGATGCCCAGGTTGAGCGTTCTGCGAATTCGGCGGGCGAGTTCGGTGAGCGGACCGACGCGGTCGAGATCGAGAGTCTCGCCGTGATCCGACACCAAAGCGAACCAGTTGCCGCCCCAGGCGATGTCGGCGTGGACGACGCGATCCTCGAGCTCCACCCGCACCGCCGTGAGGTCTCGTCGGGACGCGACGTTCTCGACCGCGATGGACCCGTCGGACACCACGGTGGCAGTGACCAGGCCGACCGGAGTTTCCAGCCGCAGGGTGGTTCCGGGGGTCGATGCCGCCCGGCCAAGGTGTTGAAGAGTTCGAACCACGCCGATGGTTCCGTGAACACACATGCCGAGAATCCCGGCGTTGTTGACGAAGATCACGCCGAGATCGGCCTCGGGATGACTGGAAGGAACCAGCAAGGCGCCCACCAGAACATCCGATCCTCGCGGTTCGAGCACCAGGCTTCGACGCAGGGAGTCGTGATCTCGAGCGAGGGAGACGGCGCGGGCCCGGACGGAATCGCCCGGCGGCAGCGGGCCGCCATCGACCACGACCCGGGTGGGTTCGCCTTCGGTATGGCTGTCGATGACTCGGATCCGCATCATGTCGTGACTGCCTTCACCGGCGGTCGGGATTCAGGATCCCGAGAGCTCGGTCTTTCGATCGATCGCGACCTCGCCGTCGACGGATTCGTAGTCCCGCCAATCGGGGAGCACTTCCGAAAGGTGTGGAAGCAATTCGATCATGAACTCGCCGGCCATGGTTTCGAATCGTTCGATCACCTGATCGTCCTCTCCCTCGCCTCCACTGGAGCGGTCGGTGTGATTCAGTTGGACCTTGCAGTAATAGCCGTAGGGTGAGGTGAGGTCGAAGGCGACGTTCTCCACCGCCAGGGCGCTGTCCGTCGTTCGGCCGTTGGCGACGAAGAAGTATCCGCCCAACTGCCGGAGTGACGGGTCATCGGGATAGGTGAACATCGTGGTTCGAATCGCGATCGGTCCGGAAGGCAGCGGGAGTTCCCGGGTACCCAGGATGGGGTGTTCGACTTCGATGATCCGGTATGGCTCGCCGGTGCCGAGATGTTTGCGGTCGATCTCCCGTCCGATTTCCGGGAGTTCGAGTGCGATCGAGGTGGGGCGTCGCAGGCTGGTGCCCCCATGGACGGCCCAGCATCGTTCTGGAACGTGCGGTGCGGTGCCGGCCAGTTCGGTGTAGTAGGCGAGATGGAGATCGACGAAACCCTTCTGCGGGTCACCGTCCACCGCATACCGTCGCTGCAGGTAGCGGTCGGTGCCGAGCACTTCGATCACGGTGTCGCGGAAGATCTCATCCTCGCCGACCTGCTTCCATGGCCCGAGGGTCGTCGGAATCGAGTCGAGTGGTGACTGTGGGGCGACCGGCTTCTTCACGATGTGGAGGGCGAGGGCCGCGATGGCCA
>CAJWFU010000438.1:0-2805 GCA_913031315.1 uncultured Phycisphaerae bacterium
CCGCCATCGCCGAGTCCATGTATTCCGACCCGCCGAGAGCCACGAGCACGCGCTTCAGAGCCATCTGTCGTCTCCAGCCGGGGGAAACCCGGTCGTCGATTGCGGAAAATGGAGGCATCGCCGATGCGAAGCGCTCCGGAAGGAAATCCGGCCGATCACAGGAACAGGAAGTGCACCAGCACGAAGCAGGGAATGAGCACCAGTCCGCTGTACATCATGTATCCGAAGAAACTCGGCATTTTCACCCCACTCTGTTCGGCGATCGACTTCACCATGAAGTTGGGTCCGTTGCCGATGTAGGTGTTCGCACCCATGAACACGGCGCCCAGGCTGATCCCGACCAGAAGATCTTCGCGGATGAACTCGCCGGTACCCAGTTCCAGCACACCCTCGCCCGCCTCGAGTGTCAGGCTCTCCGCGGTCTGGAAGAAGACCAGATAGGTGGGCGCGTTGTCGAGGAAGCTGGAGAGGATGCCGGTCAGCCAGTAGAACTGACCCGCAGTCTCGAGTCCGAGTGAGGCGCCGTTGGCCTTGAGGACCGCCAGTGGCACCTGCATCGTGATGAAGATGCCGACGAAAAGGGCGGCGACTTCGGCGATGGCGTGGTAGTTGAATCGATTGGCTTGGCGGATCCCGGACGGCGTCAGCCCGAGGCTTGCGCCGGCGAGTCCGAGCATCACGAGTTCCCGCATGAAGGGGAAGGCGTGCCAGTCGGTGCCGGGGAGGGGCTTGGAGGGATCCAGCAGGGCGACCGCGAACACCACGCCGAGCAGGAGCAGCATGTTGATGGTGCCGCTGACTCGCAGAGGGCGGCGAATGGCCTGGTCCAGGGCGATGTCGACCTTGGTTTCCCGCTTCACCACGATGGTGTCCCAGATCCAGTAGATCGCCAGCAGCAGGACGCCGAGGAAGGCCCATTCCTTCCAGAGCATGAGCGTCCAATCGAACGGGACGCCGCGGAGGTATCCGAGAAACAGCGGGGGGTCGCCGATCGGAAGCAGGGTGCCCCCGATGTTGCTCACCAGGAAGATGAAGAAGACGACGGTGTGCACCACGTGCTTGCGTTCGCGGTTGGTCTCGAGGAGCGGCCGGATCAGCAGCATGCTGGCTCCGGTGGTGCCGATGAAGCTCGCGATCAGGGTGCCGACCGCGATGAATCCGGCATTGACGGTCGGCGTCGCCTTGAGGTCTCCGGTGATCGAGATGCCGCCGGAGATCACGTACAGCGAGAACAGCAGCATGATGAACGGCACGTACTCGCCGGGAATCGCGTGCTCGACCGCCAGGAGGGCGCCGATCCACGAATCGAAGACCGCGTAATAGGCGAGCGTCAGGAAGGCCAGGATCATGGAGACCGCCAGCCGATTCGTGTTGTTCTCCCACCAGTGCATGGTGGGGCGAAGCAGGGGCAGGACCGCGATCGCGAGGAGCAGCAGGACGAAAGGCACGGTTCCCAGCTGCCAGAGGTGGGGGACGCCGTGGTCCTCCCCGTGTCCAGCCACGGATTCGCCGGTGGGTGCGGCCGCTTCCGAGAAGGGTTCGGCGGCTTTTTCCAATTCCGACATCACCGCATTCGGGTTGGCGTCGGCCCCGTCTCCATGGATCGAGACCACCAGAGGGGCGAGAACGAGGAGCGCGAGAATCACCAGCCCGATCAGGGTCGGCGTTCGAAGGGGATTCGGGGAACTGTCGTCGTGGGAGGTCATCGGGGTCCGTTTCAAGCGTCCAGCCTCGGGGGGGGCGTACTCTACAGAACCCGCGACCGGTGAAGCGGATCGGATTCGAGGTCTTCGTGGAACTTCAGGTGACGATCATGTGCCATTCAATCCTTTTCCGTGTGCTCATCGGGCTGCTGGCGATCTCCTTCGTCGAACTTGCCGGAGCGGAGCCTCCGCGATTCGGTCGTTTCATCGCGCAGGAGCCCACCGGCCGGGCCGGGCGGGCGATCGCTTTCGCTGCCGCTTCTTCGGAAGAGGACCCGGTGATGCTGCGGGTCGACGCGGAGGGCCGCCTTGCGTCGGATCCAACCGCCCCCGGCGGACTCCGTGATCTCGAGATCGCCTCGGACGGGCAGGTCGTCGTCACGGGAGACCGAGGGACCTTCGTGCGGGCCGCCGAAGGTGGTGAATGGCGTCAGGTCGGTGATCTTCCCGGCCAGGCGGTGGCGATCGACGGCGATTCCGGGCGGATCCTGACGATCGGATCCCGCGGTTCCGAATCCGACGGCACCGTGACCGCCGTCGATTCCGTCGGTGGGGACGTGTTGTGGTCACGACCCCGGGCCTACCCCGGCGCTCGAGGCATCGCCCTTCTGCCGGACGGTTCCAGCTGGATCACCGACACCGATCGTCATCGCCTCGTTCGGCTTGCGGCCGACGGCACGGAGATTCTGGCGGTGGGTGATCGCGGGGCCTTCCCCGGGCTTTTCAACACGCCATCGGACGTCTCGTTCTTCAACGACCGGATCTTCGTGGCGGACATGCTCAATCATCGGATCTCGACCCACCGGGCGGCCGATGGCAAGTTCATCGATCAATGGGGGATGCACGCGGTCATGCCCCGGCAGGGAGAAGGCCGGATCCACTACCCCGAACGCCTGGCGATCTCGTCGGACGGGGCCATGGTCGCCGTGCTCGAGCCGTTTGAACGCCGCTATCAGTCGTTCGGCCGACTGGCCGAGGGTGAGGAGCCTTCCGGCGCGAATCTGCCCGGGCCGCCGTGGGGTGGAGAGTCACTTCGGGACCGACATCGACGCCGCCGGGGGATTCCTGGCGATGTGGGAGCCGGAATCGGGGTCGGTACTCG
>CAJWFU010000439.1:0-2784 GCA_913031315.1 uncultured Phycisphaerae bacterium
CGCGGGAGGGCCCACCAATCCGATGCCGGCGTTCGAATATCTGTTTGCCGGGCGGGATCAGGCTCCCGACACCATCTTCTTCCTCACCGATGGTGAGATCCGCAGGGAGATCGAGGAGGAAGTCCTGCTGCTCAACGGCTCGACGGGTCGGAAGCCCTCGGTCATCAACACCATCGCCTTCAGTGAGGACGCCAGCCAGGAGGCGCTCCGTGGAATCGCCGCCCGGACCGAAGGGGTCTTTCGTTTCGTACCGGTGTCGAAGAGGAGACGCTGATGAGCATTCGAGCGAAGGGCGACATCCTCGAGGGTTCGACCTCCGGTATCTCCGGCAAGGCGATCCTGTGCTGGGCGGTGATCCTCACGACCGTCGCTTCATCGGCGTCCGGCATGGTCGATCGTTTCGTTCATCGGCGTGACGGCCTCGATCCGGTCGCGATCGAGCGAGCTTCCGCGTCGGAGGATGGCCTGCGAGTCGTTCGGATCGACCGCGGACTGGATCGCGAGGAGATCATCCCCTGGGATCAGGTCGCCGCGATCGATCCTCGCTCCGACGGCGTCGGCCTCGAGGTGGGCCTGGAACGCTGGCTCGAAATCGGCGATCGGCTCTGGAGAGGTCGGATTCGTCTTCGTCGCGGCGACGCCAGACTGGCGGGCGAGGCCTTTCAACAAGCCATGGACGGCAAGCCGTCGATGGACGGCGGAACCGCCCCCGTGGTGATCGAAGGTCTGGTGGCAGCGGCGATTGCAGATGGTCGATCCGCCGATGTCCTTGCCGAGGCGGCCTTCCTTGGAGAACTGGCCCTGGCGGGTCGACGTTCCGACCGATTCCTTGGCGCCGCCTACGGCGGAGGGGTGGTCGACGCCGCGTGGGCGCTGGTTCCTTCGGTCCCCCCGATCCTGGGGGGCGGTTCGGCCTCCGTGGATGTGCGACGGCGATTGCGTACCTTTCCCGAACTCGACGCGGCAGCCGCCTTGCGGCGTGATCTCTGGCTTCGGCTGCTTGACGGAAAAGGAGCGCCAGTGGATGTCCCCGAACGCGGGCTGGACCCGGGGACCCGCTTTCTGGCGGACCTTGCCAATCTCGACGCCGCGGATGCCTCCACCCGGGAACGGGTGCGGCGGCGGTTGCTCGAAGACCTTGACGAGGCGCCGACCTGGCGAATCGCCTGGATCCGCCATCGCGTCGGTCGCTCGTCGATCGTGCATGCGGAGGACGAAGCCGCCCGGATTCGTGGCGTGCTTGACCTCGTCCACGTGCTCGCGCTTGAAGACGCGGCTCCGGCGAGCCTGCGACTGGATGCGGCCCGGATGGCCGCCGCCACGCTTCGGACCCTGAACCGGGTCGAAGAAGCCGAACTGATCGATTCCATGCTGCTCATTGAATTCCCCGACCAGAAACCGACGGAGAACGCGTCGTGAACCAACTTGCATTCTTGTTCGCCCAGGCCGGAACCGCTGATGCCGAGCCGTCCGGATCCTCTCTTCTGGTCTACATCACCGCTGGTGGCGTGATCGGTTGGATCATCATCGCACTCAGCGTGGTCGCGGTCGGACTGGTGGTGGTCCATTCGGTGCAGATCCGCCGAACCTCCTTGATGCCGCCTTCCCAGGTGGTCGCCATTCGGGACTTCCTCGGCGACGGCCGAGTCCAGGAGGCGCTGGACTACTGCTCGCAGGGATCGAACGACTCCTTCCTGACACGAACCCTGGCGCCCGGGCTCACGCGATTCCTCAGATCGCCCTTCGGTGCGTTCGAGATCAAGCAGGTGATCGAAGAAGCGGGGCAGGAACAGGCTGCACGGCTCTACCGGGCCACCGACGGTCTCGGCATCATCGGAACCGTCGCGCCGTTGCTGGGACTGCTGGGAACCGTGCAGGGCATGATCGGGGCGTTCGACACCGTGGAATTGAGTGCGGCCAGTGATTCCAACTACTACGCGGCCCTTGCCGGGAGCATCAAGCTCGCGCTGGTGACCACGATGTTGGGACTCATCGTCGCGATCCCCGCCGTCACGCTCTTCACCGTGTTCCGGAACCGCATCGACGGAATCGCGGCGGAGACCGGTCAGGAACTCGACCGAATGATCCTGATGCTCGAGTCCAGTGGAGCCTCGTCCGGTGGACCGGCCGGAATTCCGCGTCCCACGGCGGCGCCGGCCGCACCTGGAGCCTCCTCTTGAACGTCGGGGTGCGAAAGATTTCAGAGCGGCAGCTGCCCGTGGACATGACGCCGATGATCGACATCGTGTTCCAGCTGTTGATCTTCTTCCTCGTGACCGCCCAGCTTTCGCAGCACTCCCGTGCGGATCTCGAATTGCCGCAGGAAGCGGGCGAAACGATCGAAGAATCGATCGAGGCCGGCATGATCGTCAACGTCCTGGCGAGCGGAGACCTCGAAATCGCGGGCGAGTTGGTGACGATGGAGGATTTCGATCGAACCTCGCGGGCCCTGGTGGTGGAAGCCGGTGATTCGATCTCCACCCTCCGCCCGCTCGTCCGCGCCGATCGCCGGGCGCCCACCGCGGCCTTGAATCGTGTGCTCTCGACCCTCCAGAAGGCGGGTGTGCCATCCGTACGCATCGCGACCGCTCCCAGGAACTGACCCATGCGACTTGCACCTCGACATCGCGGCGTCAATCGAAAGGTCACCCTTTCGCTCTCATCGATGATTGACGTGGTGTTTCTTCTTCTGGCGTATTTCATCGTCACCACGGTGGTCACCCAGCGTGAAGATCGGTTGAGTCCGAACCTCGCGATCGAGGAGGACTCCGGAGGCATGACCGC
>CAJWFU010000440.1:0-2776 GCA_913031315.1 uncultured Phycisphaerae bacterium
CATTCCAAATGCCGCCCGGGAGTCCTTCACGATCAGTTTCTGGATGCAGACCACCGCCCAAGGCCGAGGTTCGGCGAGCGACCCTCGATGGTTCCGCGGTTCCGGCCTGATCGACGGCGAAGTATCCGGCATCGTCAATGATTTCGGCATCTCGATGATCGACTCCGGGGTGATCGCCGCCGGAGTCGGTAATCCCGAGACCTTCATCAGTTCCCCCGCGGGATTCAACGATGGGCGTTGGCATCACGTCGCGTTCGTTCGGGATGCCTCCAACGGCCGAATCTCGCTGCATCTCGACGGCCGGGAGGTCGACGCCGCCAATGGTGGACGTCAACCCCTCGATGCGATCAGCGATCTCACGATCGGCCGCATGCGTCCCGGAGGAGGTGGCTTTTCCGGAACGATCGATGAAATCCGGATTCACGAGCGTGCGCTCTCGCCCGATGAGGTCGCCAGCCTCGCGCTGGACTTCCGACTCGATGAGGCCGTGGCCGACGCCATTCGAAGCGACGACGGCGAACCGGCGGCCGCCGAGTTCATTCGGCTTCGAAACGAACTCCTCGCCCTGGAGCCGCCCCGATCCGAAGCGACCCTCGTCCTCTGCGCCCGGTCGCAAGGCCCCGTCCCTCCCAGGACTCACATCCTCATTCGAGGCGATGCCCACAGCCCCGGGCGCGAAGTCTCCCCTGGTGTTCCAAAGGTGCTCGGGGGCCACGACTTCGTTCCCGCGCCGCCGGACCACGGGGAATCCAGCGGACTTCGACTGGCCTTCGCGGAATGGTTGGTCGAAGACGACAATCGAGTGACCTGGCGGGTGGCTTCGAATCGACTCTGGCAACACCTGTTCGGCCGGGGCATCGTTCGATCGAGCGATGACTTCGGATCCCTCGGTTCCAGACCGACCCATCCGGAACTCCTGGACTGGCTGGCGGCCGAATTCACCCGCCGCGGTGAATCGCGACGCGAGATGGCCCGACTCATCCTCTCGTCCAGTACCTATCGCATGTCCAGCCGCTTCAACCAGTCGGCCTACGACGCGGACCCGCTGAACGATCTCCTCTGGCGACACGATCTCCGACGACTCTCGGCCGAAGAACTCCGGGACTCGATCCTCGCGGTGAGTGGCCAGCTGAATCCGGAACTCGGAGGCAAGGGCGTGTATCCCCCGCTGCCCCGGGCGGTCTTGGAGACCGCATCGCGTCCCGATCAGGCCTGGGGCAAGGCGAATGATCGACAAGCGGGCCGGCGAAGCCTCTACGTCTTCCTCAAACGCTCCCTCCGGCATCCTTTTCTCGAAGGATTCGATCAGCCTGACACCGACCGGGCCTGCTCCGTTCGTTTCGCCACCACCGTCCCCACACAGTCGCTCATGATGATGAACTCCGAGTTCATCGACCGACAGGCGGCCCGCATGGCCCGGCGGCTGGTCACGGAACATCCGGATGATCGCAAGGCCCAGCTCCGACGCGGTCTCACGCTCGTGCTCTGCCGCCCCCCCACCGACGATGAAGTCGAACAGATGATCGATCTGACAGAACAACTTCAAGCGCTCGACGAACTTTCCGAGGAAGAAGCGTTCGAAGCCGCCTGTGTCCTCATGCTGAACCTGAACGAATTCCTGCACGTCGGTTGAATCGACCCTGGATCCAGACCATGTCCGACCACCAACGCCCTGGCACCTTCTGTGGACGTACTCGACGAGAGTTCCTCTGGGAAACCGGTGGCTCATTCACCAGCGTCGCACTCGCCGGGATGCTGGCCCAGGATGGATTTCTGGCCGGACAGGCCACCGCCGCCGACGGAGAAACGCCCTTTCAGGCCGGATCGAACCCTCTCGCGCCCCGGAAGCCGCACCAGACGCCCAAGGCGAAGTCGGTCATCTTCCTCTTCATGTACGGCGGGCCGAGCCAGGTCGACACCTTCGACTACAAACCCAAGCTCTACGGCCTCGATGGAAAAACCATCGACGTCCGGGTGAAGGGTCGAGGCGGCACTCGAGACCAGGGACGAGTGGTCGGCCCCAAGTGGAAGTTCAAGCAACACGGAGAGTGCGGCGCCTGGGTGAGCGATCTCTTTCCCAACGTCGCCAAGTGTGTGGACGACATCGCCTTCGTGAAGAGCATGTACGCCGACAGTCCGTTGCACGGCTCCGCGATGCTCATGATGAACTCCGGGCAGATCCTCTCCGGATCCCCGGCCCTCGGTTCATGGGTGAACTACGGACTCGGCACGGTCAATGAGAACCTTCCCGGCTTCGTGGTCATGCTCGATCACACCGGCGGTCCCATCTCCGGAGCCAAGAACTGGTCGAGCGGATACATGCCGGCCAGCCATGCAGGAACCGTGCTTCGACCGAAGGGCGAGCCGATTCTCGACCTCGAACCGGATGCGGCTCGACGCGGATCCGTGCAGCGCCGACTGCTCGACCGCCTCCGAGCGATGAACGAGGCCCATGCCGGTCGCAATCCCGGCAATCCCGATCTGGAGAGCCGGATCGCCAGCTACGAACTGGCGTATCGCATGCAGTCGACCGCGCCCGAAGCCGTGGATCTCGCCAACGAGCCGTCATCCATGCGTGAGCTCTACGGACTTGATGACGGCCGCACCCGGGAATTCGGGCGCAAGTGCCTGCTCGCCCGGAGGCTGGTCGAACGAGGCGTTCGGTTCATCCAGGTCTACTCCGGCGGCAACCACAATGACGCCAACTGGGATGCGCACGGTGACCTGGTGTTCAACCACACCAAGCACGCCGGCGCCACCGACCAACCGATCGCCG
>CAJWFU010000441.1:0-2767 GCA_913031315.1 uncultured Phycisphaerae bacterium
GGCGGTGCGCTCTTACCGCACCATTTCACCCTTACCTGCGGCCGAAGCCACATAGGCGGTCTGTTTTCTGTGGCACTTTCCCTGACTCGCAGTCCACGAGCCGGTGGGTGTTACCCACCACCGTCATCCTGCCGTGCTCGGACTTTCCTCGAAACACCCGAAGATGCTTCGCGATCGTCCGCTCGCCGCCCGGAGTCTACACGCCGCCTCGTGCGGTCGCGGTACGATTCGACCTCACCATGCCCTCTGAACCGCAAGACATCGCCTGTGCCGCCTGGGTGGGAGACCGCCTGGCATCCCTTCTCGAACGGATGCTCGAGATCTCCACCTTTTCGTGCACCCACCTCGGAGGCGAAGGACCGGCGATCCGAGCCCTTGCGAGCAGGCTCGAAATCCCGCATCTGGATGATCCCAGATCACTTGCGAGAGCGGAATCTCCGGCCACGCTGATCATGGATCCTGGAACTCCCCTGAACTCGGAGGTCCTGACGGCGATGATGGCCGCATCATCGGAAGCGGGTCGCCCCCTGCTCTCGATGACTCCGCGGCCCAGTCTCGTCCTCGATCAAATCGAGGACACCACCCATGCACTGGAATCCGGCACGACCCCCCAACCGATGCCGCTTTTTCGAACGCTCCGATCCGGGCGACGTCTGATCGAAGCCGCGAGGGCCTTCGGTACACCTTCCAGCGCCACGGTCGAGGTGACCGGGCCCTGCCTCGATGGAACCCTGGGCACTCGTCTCATGGATGCGCTCGACCTGCTGTCGGAGTGGTTCGGTGCCCCCGGAACCGTGCAGGCGATCGGGATTCGGAATCAGGCACCGTCGGACGTGGTCTCGAGAATTCTGGCCGTGGCGAGGTATCCCGATGGCCGCGCGGCGACCTTGATTGCCGGGGCGGACGGCGGTCGGCTTTCACGTTCGGTCACCATCCACGGTGAAGCCGGTCGCCTGCAGTACACCAACGGCGTCGTGGATTGGAGTGATCTGGACGGGCATCAGGTCGAACTCACCCCCCCCGTGGCATCACATCCCGATGATCTCGCTCGAGAGCTCGTGGAGTCCGTGACCAACGCGATGGAGGGATTCAATCCTCCACGACCCCTGAATACCATGCTCGATCTTCTCGCCGCCTGTGAGACGGCGATGCTGAGCACCCGGACCGGCGAGACCGAGTCCTTCGATTCGGTTCGAGGCATGATCGGTCGGGTCTGAACACACACAGCCCTCGTCTTCGAGACGAGGGCTGCGGTTTCGACCGTTCATACTCTTTGCCGGGACTCAGCCGCCGGAGATCGCACCGATTTTCACGGTGACGTATCGCTGTCGGTGGCCGGTCTTGCGTCGCATGCCCTTGCGTCGCTTGTACATCACGCTGACGAGCTTCTCGCCCTTGGTCTCGCCCATCACCTCGGCGGTGACCGAAGCCCCACCCAGGTACGGGGTTCCGACGCTGGAGTCACCGTCGGTGCCGCCGATGGCGAGCACGCGATCGAAGACCAGGTTGGAGCCCTTTTCCGGGGCTTCGGGTCGGAGGTCGACCTCGATCACGTCGCCTTCGCGAACCATGATCTGGGTGCCACTATCCTCGATGATCGCGTACACGGTGTTCTCCGGAACGGGACGGATCGTTGACACGACCCGCGATGGAAGCCAATGGAGTTCAGGCCTTCGGACGAGCGTCGCCCGGAAGCATAGAGTCGAGCAGGATACCGCAACCGGCCCACCAATCAAGCCCGTCCATCGACGAACCTTTCCGAAGAGGGCGCCAAACCGCCTTTTTCACCCCCCGAGAGTCGAGAAGCAGCCCGCAGTGAGGCGACACCCAGCCCGGCCGCCAACACCAGCGCCAGGATTCCCGAACCCGGGGAACCCAGCACCAGCCAGCCCATCCCCATGATTCCCAACCAGGTGGCCACGGTTCCGACCACCATCCAACCGATCCGGGGGGCCAGCCTGGGGGGCGGAGGCCCACCATCCCGGGCGGCGACTCGGGCCCATCCGGGTCCACCGGGATCCACGGATCGGCGAAAAGCCTGGAGTCCGGACTCCGAAGTCGGGCGGGACCACCGGGTGGCAGGAATCCAGCACGCCGCCGCGATCAGCATGGTGGCGAGAAGCCGGGGCCCGAAGAGCGTGTCGGGCCCTTCCACCGGAACCGCGAGCGGGCCGATCGATACCAGAAGATTTCCCACGATCAGGGATGCGAGCATCGCCGCGATCTCCGTCCAGGCGGTGATTCGCCACCAGTACCAGCGGAGAATCAAGACCGGCGCCGTCCCCGCGGCGATCACTCCGAGGTACTTGTAGATCTTGATGATGTCGTCGAACCCCTGCGCGACCAGAAGCACCAGGGCCAATACCGGGAGGGCGAGCAGGCGTGCCTGTCGAACCAGTCGGCGAGCTTCCGCCGGATTGGGTTCCTGCTTCGATTCCTCCACCCGCGAAGGACTTCGCCGGGCTTGCCGCCAGGGTCCGACGACGTCGTTGAGCAGGTAGGAGGACGAGAGATTCACGTGGGTGTCGACCGTGCTCATGAACGCGCCGAGGAGGGCCACCACCAGCAGACCGCGCAACCCGGGCCCCAGATGATTCCGAATCATCCAGGGGAACACTTCCTGATCGGGAATCGATGACGTCACCACGCCGGTCTGCGGATCCACCATCGTCGGAACCAACACCAACGAGGCCAGCGCAACCAGGATCCAGGGCCAGGGCCGCAGAATGTAGTGCGCAACGACGAACCAACCCAGAGCCAACGCCCC
>CAJWFU010000442.1:0-2766 GCA_913031315.1 uncultured Phycisphaerae bacterium
GACGTCGCCGCCGCCGATGCGTCCCGCGCGATGCTCGAGAAGGAACGGGAAGAGGAACTCGCCCGACTGGCCAAGAGCGTGATCGCACCGGAAGAGATTCGAAAGCAGCAGGTCGAGATCGCGGCCGAAGCGACCGCGGAACGGAGTCGCCGAGAGGCGTCCGGTGAGGCGGATGCGATCATCGCTCGGTACAACGCGGAAGCGGAGGGTGTCCGAAAGGTCCTCGAGGCGAAGGCCGACGGGTACCGGGAACTCATCGTGGCCTGTGCGGAGAACCCCCAGATCGCGCCGACCCTGCTCCTGATCGAACAGTTGCCCGAACTGGTCAGGGAACAGGTGAAGGCGATCTCCAACCTCCAGATCGACAAGATCACGGTCTGGGACGGCGGGCGGGGTGAAGGCGGACGGGGAAGCACCAGTGACTTCCTCTCCGGTCTGATCGGATCGCTTCCTCCGATGCATGAGCTCGCGGAACAGGCGGGGATCGAACTGCCCGGAGGGCTGGGCAAGGTCGGAACCACCAGGACGGTGGTTGAAACCGAACCGGTGGAGGAGTCTGATTCCGCGATCGACGAGGCATGATCGACGCCATCGAAACGGCGATTCACCCTCGGGGGTGTCGCGTCCGGTGACGGCCTGAAGATTCGAGTCGAGGCGGGGACGACGGGCCCATCAAGTTCTGGTCGGTCGCGACCCTCAGCCGGCCCTGGCCAAGTCGATGGTGATCCGGAGCGGTCAAGGCCGGTTGGCCCCGACCTCGCGGCCCGTGAAGACCCTGACGTTCAAGGGGGACATGGTGGTGGTTACTCAGGATCTGGAGCACCCCGGGAAGAAGCCGGTTTTCACGGTCCCCGAAAAAGCCGAGAATCCGCGCATCACCGCCTGCCATCCACGGTCGTCCCCATGGTGATTCTCGGCTCGGACATTACCGAGCAGGCGAACAGGGTCGCCCCGATGCCGTCCATGGGGCCCGTGATGCTCCAGCAACAGATGTCCGAACGCCTTCAGAGGATCGCCCTCCGATGAGTAGAACGACGTCGTTCCTCATGTCCGGAGTCGGTCCGGTGTTCCGGACGGCGACGGAAATGCCCGGATCACGCAGATGTTCCCGCAGAAGGCAACGAGGCTGCGGGGGGGCGATCCCCGAGATTTTCGGGCCGTGGGCGTCGAGGCTCAGCGTTGGAAGTCGTAGAGACCGGGGAGTTCGAGGATCCCGGTGAGCTCGTCCAGGGCGTCTCGGGTCGAAACCAGTCGGGCCGGATCTGCCAGGTCTTCGGCCCTCAGCTCCTCGGGATACCACCGCTGGACCCATTCGACCAGCCGGTCGTACCGCGATTCGGTGTAGAGGCAGCCGGGGTGGACCGCGTCGGCATCGCCGGGACGGAGTCCGACCCGGAGTCGCAGGCACGCCGGTCCGCCGCCGTTGTGCATCGACTGGCGAAGGTCGAAGACGTGGATCGCGTCGATCGGATTCGATTCGTCTGCCACCAGGTCGTCGAGGTAGGAGGACACCGACGATGAATCCCGGCACTCCCCGGGACAGATCAAAGCCATGGATCCGTCGGGGACGGTGATCAACTGGGAGTTGAAGAGGTAGGAGCGGACCGCGTCCTCCAGTGAGACGCGTTGGGTGGGGACCTCGATCGCGATCAGACCACCGTCGAGCCGACGGTCGAGTTCTCTCAGGGTGCGATCGGGGTCGAGGAACGCCATCTCATGGTGCAGAAGCACGTCCCGGTTGCCGACTGCGATCACGTCGTTGTGGAACACCCCGGCGTCGATCGCATCGGGGTGCTGTTGGGCGAAGACTCGGCGTGCTTCGGGAATCTGCAGCACGTCGGCGATCGCCCGGGAGGCGGCGAGGGTCTGGCGGGCCACGAATTTCCGCGGGCCGACGTCGGAGTCGGCCCGTCCGCCGTAGACGAAGAAGTGCGTGCCCGGCCCGTTCTCACGGGCCATTCGAGTGTGGTTGGCGGCCCCTTCGTCGGTGAGTCCGTCACCTTCGATGGCGCCGTGGACGACCATCCGTGATTCGTCCGGGAAGACCCGTCGGAGAATCCGCTCGGTGGTCGGAGCTTCGATCCGGCGATGCGGCATGGTCTGGAGATTCGCGACCGCGAAGTGGAGTCGCCCGTCTTCGGTGTCGGGGGCGGGGGCGACGGTGGCCGCGTTCGCGGCCCACATGAAGGACGAGGACGAGGCGCGGGCGAGGAGATGCGGAGCCGTGGTGGCTGCGCTGCGAATCATGGCGATCTCGTCTCCGCCGAAACCTTCCGCCCGCAACAGTCCGAAATCGGGACGGGGATGAGGTGGCAGCCAGCCCTGGAGAAGCCCGAGCTCGGCCATCGCCCGCATCTTCGCCAGTCCTTGGAGTGCCGCCTCCCGGGGACGGGAGGCCTCACCGCCATGGGAGGAACTCGCGACGTTGCCCGGGCTCAGTCCGGCGTAATTGTGGGTGGGTCCCACGATGGAATCGAAGTTCGCCTCGCGGATCTGTTCGTGGACGATGGTCATCATCGCAGGGTACGACGATGAAGAGCCGGATGCGACGTGCGTTCGACGCGGAGATGATTTTCCCGATCATGCCTGCGGGTTTGTACCGCGGAGATCAGTGAGGAAGCATGTCTGGATTCTCCGTGAACCAGTGGGCTGGTTCCGAGGCGACGTCCGCCCGATCATCTCCCTCTCGATTTCCGGGTTGCGTATTCGTGATGGCTGGCTCGAGATCCAGGACGTCGCGGGCATGATGACGATCGATCTCGGCCG
>CAJWFU010000443.1:0-2760 GCA_913031315.1 uncultured Phycisphaerae bacterium
CGTCGGCGGCGTCATCGGAGCTCAGGTAGAGATCCTGGACGTTGACCGAGACGGAGGTTCCACCGAAGTCTTCGGCGGTGACGGAGTAGCTGACGACGTAGGCGCCGGTGATGTCAGCGGTGGCGGTGGTGGCGATGCCGGCGGCGGCGGCCATGGTCAGGAGGGTGCAGTTCTTCATCTCTCAAGTCCTTTCGTCTCGGACGAAAAATATGTCCGAAGTTCTTTCTCTCGAGCCGGACTCCGCCGGCTTCTCATGAATCTGGTCGCTTTCAGGATGTCCCCCACGTTTGGGGACAGGTGGCGTCGCAACCGTTGACGCCGGCGGTAGATCCGCCATTTCCTCTGCCTTTGATCACTTGCCGGCCGGGCCGGACTCCGATTTCACAGGACGCATCCTTCGTGATTCCCCACACGTCGGGGCGGCCTGATTTCCTCTGCCTTTCGAACAATCTCGCGGTTCGGTCGTGTCTTCCTCCGATCGCGAGGGTCGTGTCACTCAAGTCATTTCATTTCGGTCGCCGGCTTGCATTTCGGCAGACCTCGGGAGCACGTTTGGAAGGAGCCGGATCGGGGCGTCGTTCCGGCTGCCCGGGGGTGACGGGAATGGAAACGCGAGGGCGCTTCGGTCCTCGCCATCATCATCTTCCGACGCCTCAGGCTTGCGGTCGGATCCGGCGTTCCCCAAGAATCCCCGGGCGAGGTCGCCCTCGCCCAGGGACCGTGGGGGGAGCGGATCCCGCGTCGGGGTCGAAAAGACCCTGGACACGGGCGCTGAATCGGAGCGATCCTTCACATCGGCAAGCGACATCTCAACCGCAGGGCACGATCCGGCGGCGTTCCCGCTGCCGCCGGATCGTGCGTCCGGTTCTGGACTTTGATCAATGGTGACTCTTTCGGAGACCTTTTGACCGTGCGGTTCGACTTCGACCGGGAGTTCCCGTTCCCGAGATCGAGTCGATGAGTCGTCTGGCGAAACCGAGCGGAATTCCCGCTCGCACTCGGTTTCAGTCAGACGCAAGTCGGCGGAGGAGAGTTCCCGTTCTCCACGTAGTGCCGACAGGATGCTGCTTGGGCAAGCTCGGTTTCGAACTTCCTGGTCCGTCCAGGCCTTGCCGCGGCCGGCGAGAAATGGTCTTTCTTCGCCGGCATGTGAATCGTCTTGGGAGTCCGGTTTCAGGAGGACATCCCGGATGAGCGCTGATATCTGCTGGATCGCGTCCCGGGTTCCGCTGATGGCGGTGATCTCCCCGGTGCGTGGGTCGAGCTCGAGGGAGACCGTTTCTCGGTCACCAGCAAGCTTTAATTCGGTCTGTGAGACAACCGTTGGGTCCACAAGGACCTCCCAATCAGACAATGTGATGCCGAAGCACCAACACCGAAAAGAGACGGCGGAAGCATTCCGCCAACCCGCCAACGGAACCCTGGTTGAATGAGGTTGCCTTGTAAAAGGGGCAGGAACTCACTCGTCACCTCGGGGGCCGAAGCCGATCCGAGGAAGGGGCGCCATTGAAGGGCCTCTGAGTTGTTCCCATTTCCCGACCTCTCCCGTGGCTGAGCGAACTCAGCCGAGGTCAGTGCCAACAAGATGTCACCGAATTCATCGCAGGCAAGTCACTCTCGCAACTTTTTTTCGGACGACCCAAGCTCGGCCCCGTCGGGGTTCGTGCCTGCCCTGCGATACCGTTCATGCCATGAACACATTCCCGATCCTTCGGAAGATCACGTCAGATATCAGAGCGATGGGTTTTTCCTGGCTCGTCCTGTTCGGGCTACCGGTGGCGTGCGCCCCGGAATCCGGTCGAGCCCTTGATTCCGGCGGAATCGAGGAGCCGACGGTCGAAGTCGAGCATCCGCCCCTGAGCTACGACTGTCCCAAAGCTTCGGTCACCCCGGACTTTGATGGTGATCTGGAGGCCGGGCCGTGGTCTGCAGCGGCGTGGACACGCGACTTCCGGGATATCGAAGGTGACACCCGGCCACGCCCGTGGGCGCGGACGCGATTGAAGATGCTGTGGGATTCCACGCATCTCTACGTCGGATGCGAGATGGAGGAACCCGATCTCTGGGCAACCTACGACCGCCGCGACATGATCGTTTTTCATGAGCATGATTTCGAGGTCTTCATCGATCCCGATGGTGACGGTGATGAGTACTACGAGATCGAGATCAATGTGATCGGGACCATCTTCGATCTCTTCCTGCAACGCCCTTATCGACTCGGCGGCCCTGCGGAACATGGATGGAACAGCGATGGTCTTCGATGGGCGATTCATCCCGATGGCACCATCAATCAGCCCGGCGATCGCGATGCGGGCTGGACCGTGGAACTGGCGATTCCCTTTGAAGACCTCCGGCCGCCGACGATTCGGGAGGACGGCTCCGCATGGACCGTTCCTCCGATTCGCGAGCATCGGCGGCGAGCCGTTCCGCGGGTCGGAGATTCCTGGCGGATCAACTTCTCACGGGTCGAGTGGGATCTCGAAGTCGTCGACGGTGCCTACCGCAAGGTGGAAGGGCGGCCGGAGCGCAATTGGACCTGGACTCCCCAGTGGGAGATCAACATGCATGTTCCATCACGCTGGGGTTTCGTTCGTTTCGTCGAATGAGCCGTTTCAATCGATGGCGGCTGCGATGGTCGCCGCCAGCTCGGTGCCATCCTCGTCCATTTCTCCCGGTCGCCAGGTCAGGTGCAGGCCGTCGGCCTCCGTTCGATCGATGAATCGAGGGATGATGTGGAAGTGGACGTGCATCACCGCCTGG
>CAJWFU010000444.1:0-2755 GCA_913031315.1 uncultured Phycisphaerae bacterium
GCTCTCACTCGGCGATGACGCTTCGGTGGGGTTCCTTCGGCCGGCGCTGCAGCTCCTCGTGGGAGTGATCGCGTTCATCGGACTTCTCCGGGGAAAGCCCGACGAACGAAAACTCCGTCACCCGATGATCGCGGGTTCCGGAGTGGTGATTTCGGTGGTGATGGGAGCCGCGGTCGCGGCGAACCTCAGCGTGGCGATGCCGGATGGATTTCGGAATCAATCGTCCGCCCGAGGAAGCGATGGTCGGTTCGCGGTGAACGAACTCGACTCCGGGCAGTGGATCGGTCAACGGATCGAGGACACGCCGCTGAACGACCACCTCCCCGCGGTCCGAGCCCTCGCGGCGGACCAGCCGACCCTCATCTCGTTCTACCGACCCAACTGCGATTCCTGCCACGACCTCTTCGATGGCCACTTCGGCAAACGCCTGCCGGCGAGAGTGATCGCGATCCGCGTCCCACCGGCGGAAGGTGTGACGATGGCGGAGAGCGACCTCCCGGACGACGTCTATTGCGCGGACTGCGTCAAACTCACCCTCCCGGAAGGCCCGGTCTGGCTGGTGGAATCACCGGTGGTGATCGAGGTGGTGGATGGCGTGGTGACCTGCGTCTCCACCGACGATTACGACCGATGCATCTCCGACGCGGTCACCCAGGCCGAAGCGTTCTATCGTCAGGAACTCGAAGAGAGCAAAGCCGGCTGATCGCCAGTTCGATGGCAAGTTCGATGGCCAGTTCGATGGCCAGTTCGATGGCCGGTTCGAGTGGGGTCGCCCCGGTACTCCTCAGTCGGCCAGACCGGCCCGCGCCGCCTCGACCGCGGCCCGCAGGGCGTCGCCCGTTCCCACCGCGTTGAGGTCGGTCTTTCCGAAACCCTTGATCGCTCCGGCCGCCTCCGCGCGAGCCTGAGCATCGTCCAGGTTCGACACCAGCATCGACACGTGACGGACGTCCGGGCCGTGAACCGCCCGGATCAATTCGATTCCATCCACGGCGTCAAACAGACCATCGAGACTTCGGTTGACCATCAGCACCGTCGGACGACGATCCGCGGATGCCAGCCGGGCATGCAGGTCGTCCTCCTCGGCGATCGTTTCCACCTCAGCCCCCTCCACCACTCGTTGAACCGCGGTTCGCAGCATCCACGAATCCGGCCCACAGTGTCCGACGGCGAGAAAGAGAGGCGACTGAACGGTATCAGGGGGCGTGGTCATTCCCGCAGCCTAGGGACCCGGAGGAACCGAGGGAAGCCGACCCGGGATGAAAATCGATCTCTTCCGCTCGAACCTGAAGGGTTCCGACCCCTGGAACGCCGAACGTCCTCGGTGATCGCTCGCAATCCAGCACCGCGACCGCGACCGACTTCCAGAAGGTTCGAGCGACCGCATCGACCCGCCTCCGATCGACACCGGGCGTCGACGCCACCATCGTCCGGATCCGTCCGGCCACCATCCGCTCGTCTCCATTCGTCAGACCGGCCCGCAGCCAACGAACCAACGAAGGGGGCGGCACCGACGAGGACGGCGTCGGACTCCCGGCTCGAAACTCGATCGCCTCCCGCGCCGTCGCCGCGATTCGACCGCCCGCCCCGGGATGAATGGCCTCCAGGGCGGGCAGGACTTCACCCCGCACTCGCCCTCGGGCTCGATCCATCCGTCGGTTCGAGGGGTCATCGACCACCGATACCCCACACCCACGAATGAACGACTCGATCTCGACCCGTCTCACATCGAGCAACGGCCGCACGATCGTCACTCGGTCGTCGATCGTTCGGGTTTCGGGAATCCCGGCGAGTCCGGCAAGTCCGGTTCCCCGGGCCAGCCGAAGCAGGGCCGTTTCCGCCTGGTCATCCGCATGATGACCGGCGAGAATCACCGTCGCGCCCTGTTCGAGTGCCATCTCATGCAGCGCTCGCCAGCGGGCGTCACGGGCGTCTTCGCTGGAGATCGAAGCTCCTTCGGGCCAGGTCAGCCGACGATGTTCAAAGGGCGTCCCGGTGGCGAGGGCGAGTTCG
Source organism: uncultured Phycisphaerae bacterium (assembly GCA_913031315.1). Lineage (GTDB taxonomy): Bacteria > Planctomycetota > Phycisphaerae > Phycisphaerales > SM1A02. Next base: position 2,014 of record CAJWFU010000444.1, read on the forward strand.
CCAACCTTGCGAGCTTCTTCCACGCTTTCCGCGCGGAGCCCATGATCCACGTGCCCCAGCGCCAGACGGCCCACGCCGGGCGGGCGTCGGCGTTCCTTCAAGGCGCGGGCGAGCAGGAACAACGCGGTGGAGTCCGGCCCCCCGCTCACCGCGACCAACATCGAAGCCCCGATCACTCCGGTTCGTTCGAGCCCTTCGGCCATCCGGGCGGCCAGCGGAGATCGCGAGGCGGCCAGAAGCAGTCGGTCCGCGTCGATCGGAGGCTTGAGATCGACGTCATTCACGGAGAGGAGGTCCGCCCCCCTGCGGTTCGGCCCCCGGGGGCCGACGCATCGGTCTCCGGAAGCGATTCGGGGTTCCATTCCTGTGCCGCGGAGACGCGGGTCAGACGGATTCGAACCCGCCCTTGAACCGCGCGATCATCCTGACGCTCGGTCGACCATTCCACGTGGTCGAATTGTTCGAGCCAGACCGAAGCACGTTGGAGAAGGGTCGCATCCCCGGCCGCGACCGCATCCGAGCCTCGGCCTCGCAACAACCCGAGCTCCGACAACTGAAGGCCGATCCGCGAGGGACTGGCCACACCCCACATCGCCCTTGAATCCACGGTGAGCCGGGGCGACCCGTCGTCATCTCCGACCGGTTCCAGAGCTTCGGAAACCCGCCGAACGATTCGAGGCGACGAACCAACCACCAGCCATCCTCGGTCATCGTCGATTCCGCCACACACCGTCCAGTCAAG
>CAJWFU010000445.1:0-2751 GCA_913031315.1 uncultured Phycisphaerae bacterium
CTGGTGGACACGATCCCCCAGTCGTCCGAACGGCGTTCGGCCTCCACCGTGACGGTTTCCGTCCCCGACACCGAGGTCAGATCGAATTCGATCCGGAATCGATTCGGGTCCGTGGAAGGCGGGAGCCCGGCGGATCGCAACCGATGAACGGCGAGATGGGTGCAGAGCGCCGAGGAACCCGAGACCGGAAGGGAATTGTGCTTTTCGGATCCGTTGTGACACACCGCATCGACCCTGCACCGGGCGGCGTCCTCCCAACGTGCGTCGTAGGAGATGGTCCGGATGAACTCCGCGGTCGCATTGACGCGTCCCGTGTCGCGGGCCCATTCCAGCGTCACGCGCTGGATCTGCCGGCGGGCGGCCTCGTCATCGCAGGTGTTCAGGCTCGGAACCAGTGCGAAGATGTTCCCCGCGGGAACGGTCTCCCACCGGAGTTCGTCGCCGGTCGGGGACGTCGCCACCAGTTCGGCCTCGTTCATCACGGTGATCGCCGGGTCGTGGATCACCTTCGCCAGAAAGGCGCCGGATCGCCCCTTCGACGCCCAGTGGGAGGCGACCTCCAGAAGCTGGCCGGTGTCGACGTTGCGAACGCGAACCGGTTCGTCGGGTCGATCGGGTCCGGCGACCAGGGCGACGGCCACGCCCGCATGCCCGCATTCGGCGCCGCGGGAGACGCGTCTGGATCCCGGGGCGAGGTTGAAGAAGGCGAACTCGATCCCGTCGGTGGCGTGCCGGTTCCAGATCGCCAGCTTGTTCAGTTGATAGTGGTCGCCACCGATGCCGTCGGCGACGGAGTCCCTGCCGAAGAGCCGGAGGGCGAGATCCGAATCCTCGATCCCGGAGGGTGCGTCGCGTCGATTCACTACGATGATGCGGCTGGTGCCCGACCGAACCAGACAGGTGCCCACCGCATCCTCGGAACCGGCGCTGGAGGATTTCCACAGCGGTGAGTCTGGAACTTCGGTCGGCATCACGGATGAGAATACCGCCTCCCCGTCGTGAATGAGAGGCCGCGCCGGCCCACGGGTGGAGCAGACACGTTGAAGATGAACATCGGCATCGTCGGAGGGAGCATCGCAGGGACGGCGCTGGCGGATCGACTGCTTCAGTCGGGGCATCGAGTCGAGATCCTCGAACGGTCCGCACCCGATCTCGTGGATCGAGGGCTCGGCATCGCGATGGACCCGTCGGTGGCGGAAACCCTCGGGGGGGATTTCGGAATCCCCATTCACCAGCGGGTGGTCTTCGACCGAACCGGGGTCGTTCGCTGGAGGCAGGCCCTGTCCAAGCGGACGGTCCGCTGGAGCGTGGTTCACGAGGTACTGGCCTCGGGGCTGCCCGAAGGGATCGTCGACCGCGGGACGCACGTGCTCGAGGTCGGGGTCGAGGACGACCTGGCCTGGGTCCGGACCGAGTCCGGAAATCGTCGGGAGTTCGATGTGGTGGTCGGTGCCGACGGCATCGGATCCCGGGTCCGCGAGGCGGTCGATCCGGGCTTCAAACCGGAGTTCCTCGGCTACGTCGCGATCCGGGGTTTGATTCCGGTCGAGGCCCTCCCGCCGGAGGCCGGTCCGGTGCGCGAGGCGGTGCTGGATGGATCCATGGTGAACGGTTACCTCGACCGATCCCACGTCGTCGCCTATCCGATCGAGTCGCCGTCGGGCGACCTTCTGATCAACTGGATGTGGTACCGCAACACGACGATGGAGGACCTCGACGATCTCCTGGGGACCGGGGAACCCACGGTCCATCGCTGGTCATTGCCGCCGGGAGGCATTCCGGCCGCTCACCTCGAGACCTTTCGTCGGGAGGTATCCGAATCGATGCCCGCGTCGATGTCGTCGATCCTCCGGTCGAGCGGTTCGTGGTCCCTGCAGGCGATCCACGGAGGCACCGCATCCCGCGCCGTGTCGGGACGACTGGTCCTGATCGGCGACGCGAACCGGATCGCGATTCCCCACGTCGGCGCGGGAACGTCGATGGCGATCATCGATGCTCGAAGTCTCGCCGCCGCCATCGACGGATCCGACGGCGAACTCGACCGGCGACTCGATCGGTGGGCGGAGGTGCGGCGCGGGGAGACCCGCGATGCGATCTCCTTCGGTCGCGATCTGGGCCGGTTCCTGCAGTACTCCGGCACCGAATGGACGACGTGGTCTTCGGACGACTACGACCGTTGGTGGACCGAACTCCGGGCGGGACGTCGGTTGTACTTCGAGTCCTCGTAACGACGGTCACGCGACGACGGTCCCGCTCAACCGCCGTAAATGGCGTTGGGGCCGAGGTTCTCGGCGATCCGGAGGAGCTGGTTGTACTTGGCGTTCCGGTCCGACCGGCACGGCGCGCCGGTCTTGATCTGGCCGCAGTTGGTGGCGACCGCGATGTCGGCGATGGTCGAGTCCTCGGTCTCGCCGGAGCGATGGCTGAGCACGCTGGCGAACCCGCAACGAGTCGCGAGGTTGACCGCATCGAGGGCTTCGCTGAGCGTTCCGATCTGATTGACCTTCACGAGGATCGCGTTGCCGCATCCTTCCTCGATGCCACGTTCGAGGAATCGAGGGTTGGTCACGAAGAGGTCGTCGCCCACGAGCTGGATCCGGTCGCCGAGCCGTTCGGTGAGGAGCCGCCAGCCGTCCCAGTCGTCTTCGGCGAGCCCGTCCTCGATCGAGGTGATCGGCCACTTCTCGCACCACGACGCCCAGAGGTCGACCATCTCCTCCGCGGAGATCACCTTGTCGGGTTCGCTGGAGA
>CAJWFU010000446.1:0-2750 GCA_913031315.1 uncultured Phycisphaerae bacterium
GCATCACGGTTTTTCGGGCGTACTCGTCGGGCGAGCCCAGGCCGTACAGGCAGGACACGCTTGCCACCACGATCACGTCGCGGCGACTCAGAAGACTGCTGGTGGCCGCGAGTCGGAGTCGATCCAGATCGTCGTTTCGGCTGGCATCCTTCTCGATGTAGATGTCTCGGGCCGGAATGTAGGCCTCTGGCTGGTAGTAGTCGTAGTACGAGACGAAGTAGGAAACCGCGTTCTCCGGAAACAGCTCCCGCAGTTCTTCGAAAAGCTGAGCCGCCAGGGTCTTGTTGTGACTCACCAGAAGCGTGGGCCGCCCCAGTCTCTGGATCACATTGGCCATGGTGAAGGTCTTGCCCGTTCCGGTGGCGCCGAGCAGTACCTGGGACGGCTTTCCCGCCTCGATCCCGGCAAGGAGCTCTTTGATCGCGGCAGGCTGGTCGCCGGTGGGGGCGAATTCACTCTGGAGTCGGAACGGCGAATCAGGCATGGGACGAGCGTAGTCGACCCACACCGGTCGCAGATCGACGAGGTGGAAAGAGGAAGCCGAGTTCAGCCAATGGCGATGAAAACGGCAGTTCCAACCACCGCCAGCCAGACCAGGGTCTTCAGGATCTCGAAGACGAAACGCCACCTCGAACGGTCCAGGGGCAGCGGGCGTAAGGGCCGGGTTGGGTTCAGTGCGAGGAACTTCGCCTTGGATTTTACCGAGATTGAGACTCAGTCGCAAGAGCGGCGGGGCCTTCAAGTCCCAATCAAGCCCATAGGAATCTCTCGGCTCCTGTCCTGATCGGGGCCGCTCGAGCGTGATTGGAGATTCGGTTTCAGCCCAGCTTCAGCCCAGTTTCAGCCCAGTTTCAGCCCAGTTTTCGTCCGGGTTCAGCCGGCTCGGCCGGTGGCCAGAAGAGCTCGGGGCGACCGTTTGAGCAGACTGAGGGAGGCGGGAAGCGATGCAATCAAGGCTGAAACGATGACCATGAGGGCCCCGAGAAGAGTCGCCACCACCGGAATGGTCAGGGTGAGGTCGATGCCGGCAAGATCCTCGTACATCAGCACGCCGACCCAGGCCAGGTGAACCCCGAGGGCGGTTCCCGTGATGACTGCGGCGACGCTGGTCACCAGGATTTCAGCCAGAACCAGACGGGGTGCCGTTCCCGGATTACCACCCACGGCTCGAAGCACGCCGAATTCAAAGCCTCGGGCGGTGATGCCGGCCGCGACGACATTGCCCACGCCGAGGCAGGCGAGAATCAGGGCTGCCATCGCGATCGACGCGGTCACGGCAAGGATCTGAGCCCCGATCTCCTCGACCAGAACCTTGATGTTTCGTCCGCTGGCGAAGATCGCGCCGGGGACTTCCTCGCGCACCAGTTCCGCGATGTTCTCTTCCGCTTCGTTCGCCGCGGTCGGGTCCGAAGGAAGATCGAGGTCCAACTGCATGATGAACGCCTCGCGGGTTCCGAATCGGGCCGCGACGGTTTCGAAGTCCATGAAGACGCAACTGACGGCATGATCCAGATAGACGCCTCGAATTCCGAAGACTCCGGTGGCCATGTCCAGGCCTGCCGCGCCGACCACCCCGACGATTTCGAACGGATGCTCGTCGCCTTCGGCTCCGAGGGTGATGGTGTCGCCGACGCCGAGCCCGCGGGCGATGAGGAATTCCTTCGCCACCAGCACCGCATCCCCGTCCATGAGTCTGGGGATGGCGATTTCCGGAGTGCCCTGGATCCAGTCCACGCGATTGAAGGAGAGGAATTCATCCGGGACGAACCCCACGCAGACCACATTCGGCGGCGCGAATTCTCCGGTCCCGAGTCGATCCTGTTCCGCCACTCGGAGCGGGAGATATCCGACGGGACTCGCCGCCGTCACATTGGGCAGGGTCTTCAGGAACGCCTGCTCGTCCTCCCCGAGTCCGCCGGTCTTCATCACGAAACCGTCGGCGAAGCGAACCCGCTCGCCGAAGTCGTTGACCAGGGCGAGGCCGTTGCTCCAGGTGGAGACCAGCACCGAGAGTCCGACCATCAACGCCCCGGCGGTCAGCCCCAGCCGGACGACCCCGTCCGAGAGGTTGCCGCGAACCAGCGCGACCGGCAGTCGGAAGAGGAAGGCCACGGGGCGTGCCATTGGTCGGACCAGCAGGGCGAAGATCGGGACGGCAAGGAGAAAGTAGCCCACGTGCACCGCGGGGAGACCGACGAAGCCGTAGATGAGGAATCGAGTCTCGGAGTCGGGGATCTGCAGCAACGCGACCTGAATGAGGGCGAGGGAGATGCCCACCACCGCCATCCAGATGATGGTCGACCGGCCAACGGTCCGGGCCCGATTGGCCAGTGCTTCCAGCGGCGTGGTGGTCGCCGCTCGCCAGGCCGGCCAGGCGGCGCCCAGGAGTCCGGCCGAGATCGAACCGAAGACCGAGAGAAGAACCCCTTCCAGCGGAACGGACAGGCCTCCGGGGAGGAGATCGTCGTACCACCAGCGGAGACCGGCGGCGAGACCGATGCCGAGCGGCGCTCCAATGAGCCCGCCGACGCCTCCGATCAGCAGTCCGACCAGACCCTGCGACACGGCGAGTTGAAAACGGGAGGCGCCGATGCACCGAAGCATCGCGAGCTGACGGATCTGCTCACCGATGGCGGTGGTCATTCCGATCGCGACGATGAACGCGCAGGCGAGGAACGCGACGATGGTGCCGACTCGAAATCCCACCTTGGATGCGCGGACCTGGCGATCGTAGCCGGCGCGGGCGCGCT
>CAJWFU010000447.1:0-2737 GCA_913031315.1 uncultured Phycisphaerae bacterium
CTCGTCGGCATCGTCAGTCGCTGCGGGCACGAGGCATGGCAGAACATCGCGACCGGGGTGGATGCGATCCATGCCTTCCTGCCGCACCTCGAAGCCGACACGCTCGACGACATCGACGTCGATGCCTGGTCCGGCAACGGTGCGCGGCGGGGCGCCCGACGCACCAAGAGGGACCCCCGACTCCTGGACGACATCGCCGCGACCACGGGATCGACGCCCGGATTCACGGCCGAACTTCGCTACGAAGATCGCCTGGTGGGTTTCGGCACGATCGTCGGACCGGATCGCATCGTCGCCAAGGCATCGCTGCTCGCCCGCCAATCACGAGACGCGATCGCGGTCTACGAGAACACCGTCGATGGGCGACGAGTGGCCGTTCCCGTCACCCCCCTCGCCATCGATCCCGCACTCGATCTGGTCCTGCTCGAAGCACCTGGCGTCGTCGGTCCGGATCGCCGCCCCGAACTCCGTTCCGATCCGGTCGAAGCAGGAACCATGCTCGTGGTGCTCGATGACGACGGTGACCCCGCGGACTTCGGAATCGTCGCCCGCGACCGCGACGTTCTTCGGGTCGAAGACGCGTCTGAAGATCGCCCCTTCATCGGGATCGCCTATTCGGTCGCGCGGGACGAAACGGGCATCAGGATCACCCGTGTGGTTCCGAGTTCCAGCGCCGCAGGCGCGGGGCTCCTGATCGGTGATGTCCTCCGCAGTCTGGATGGACGCCCCCTCCGGTCCCGGCGGGCGCTGTCCGGGGAATTGAACGAACGAGCCATCGGCGATCGCGTCCGCTTCGAGGTCGAGCGTGACGGCGATGCACGCGAGATCGAGATGGAACTCGGCATCCGCCCCGGCGCGAGCACCTACGGACTCCCCACCAACACCACCACCGCCACCAGTCGTCTCCGAGGCGGATTCGGCGAGGTCCACCTCCTCGACGCGGACATACCACCGCATCACATGGGATCACCGGTCGTGGACCTCGACGGCCGGCTCGTCGGATGGACCGTCGCGAGACGAACCAGAACTCCGGTCGTCGTGGTTCCCTGGAACCGACTCATGGAACGGGTCGATCGACTCGATGCGAACCAGGATGACGCCGCTCGACGCCTTTGCGCCTACCGGGTCGGCGTGACCGAATCGACCGACGGTACGATCGAACTCAGCGCGAGCGATGCGTTTCCGATCGGCGATGCCATTCGACGGGAACGGTTCGCACCCGACGGTGGAACATCATGGGGATCCTGGTCGGACGCCGACGACGGGCTCGAGTGGTCGATTCGGGTCGAGCAGCCGGGACGATTCCGCGTCATGATCGAACAGGCGTGTTCGCGGCGGGATGCGGGAACACCGATTCGTTTCAGTGTGGGGGAATCCTCCGTCGATGCCCGGACCGAAGCGACGGACGGTTGGACCCGATTCGGCTCGTTCTCGCTCGGAGAGATCGAGATCACGGAGGTCGGCGAAATCGTCGCTCGTCTGCTCCCACTGGCCTCACCGCGGAATGCCGTGATGAAGTTCGCCGGGATCACGCTTCTTCGCCTCGAAGATCTAGAAGATCTCGAACCGACGGTCGACGATGGCCTGCGGATGACCCCGCTCCGTGAGTCCACCCCATGACGACCGCACTCGAGACGGAGGGCCGGATCTTCGTCACCGCGGACACCCATTTCGGCCAGTCGGATGCCTGCGCTCGATACGACCGCCCCTTCGCGGACACCACCCGCATGGAAACCGCGATCATCGAACGCTGCAACGCGGTGGTCGGCCCCGGGGACGTCCTCCTCCATCTGGGGGACTTCGTCGGTGACTGCGGTCGGACCCAGACGAAGACCGGGATCGCCGCCCGGATCCGTGAACGGTTGCACGCGGGACGGATCGTCCTCGTCCGAGGAAATCACGATCCCGATCGTCGAAAGTTCAAGGACGTCTTCGACGACGTCCGCGATCTGCTCGATGTGAAGATCGACGGCGCGGCAAGGCGGGTCTTCTGCAGCCACTACCCCATGCGAAGTTGGCGTGGTGGACGCCACGGATCGCTTCATCTGTACGGCCACACGCACGGGCGGCTCGAAGAGATCGGGCGATCGACGGACGTCGGGGTCGACTGCTGGAACTTCCAGCCGATCCTCTTCGACGACCTCATCGGGATGCTGTCGGCCCGCCAGGTCCTCGCGCTGCCGCTCCGTCGTCTCCAGCGGCAGCCGGGAAGGGCGGGATTCTCGGAATGAGGGGGCCCTGGACGCGGCCTAAAGGTCTATTTTGACGCCGAACACCGATCAAGGATCGTTGACCTCGGGGTCGCTCCTCTAGAATCAGAACACCGTCTCCGATGGATTTCGATCCGAAATGCCGGACGTTTCAACATGAGCGTGAAGAATCGAAGACCTGATGCCCGCCCCGCCACGACGACCACGGTGATGTCGACGATGGCCGTGGTTCTGTCGATCGGCGGCTTCGGGTCCGGCGCCTTCGCCCAACATGAAGACATCGTCCGGCGGTCCGCGTTCTTCGAATCGGAAGCATGGCCGATCATCGAACGTGAATGCCTTCCTTGTCACGGCGGTGGAGGTCGTCCGAAGGGCGGCCTGCGACTCGATCATCGACCAGCCATGGTCGAAGGCGGCGATCGCGGCCCGGCGTTCGATGAAGCGAATCCCGAATCGAGCCTGCTGCTCCGAATGATCTCCTGGGAGCACGAGGACTATCGGATGCCGCCCAAGGGTCGCCTCTCCGA
>CAJWFU010000448.1:0-2718 GCA_913031315.1 uncultured Phycisphaerae bacterium
CATGCCCGCAGCCGTACCTATCGCTGGGGCGAAGACGGGCTCGCCGGTTTCTGCGATCGCGAAGCGAGGATGTGCCTGGGGCTTGCGCTCTGGAACGGCGCCGACCCCATCATCAAGGAACGTCTCTTCGGCCTCACCAACTCGCAGGGCAATCACGGGGAGGACGTCAAGGAGGCGTACTGGTATCTGGATGCCACTCCCACCGCGTCGTACCTGAAGATGCACTACCGGTATCCGCAGCGGGCGTTCCCCTACGACGACCTGGTGAAGACCAACGCGAGTCGCGGTCCCGGCGAGCGTGAATACGAACTGCTGGACACCGGAGTCTTCGACCAGGATCGTTGGTTCGACGTCGAAGTCGAGTACGCCAAGGCGTCGCCCGACGACATCCTGATGCGAATCAGCGTGACCAACGCCGGGCCCGATGCCGCCACCATCCACGTGATCCCCCAGGCGTGGTACCGCAACACCTGGACCTGGCTGGACGACCCCGGTCCGAAGCCGTCCCTGACCCTGGACCCGGCTCGGAACACGATCCTCGCCTCCCATCCCGATCTCGGCGATCGAGACCTCAAGAGCGACGGCTCGCCCACCCCGCTCTTCTGTGAAAACGAGACGAACTTTCCTCGAGTCTTCGGTTCCCAGGCGACCACCCCGCATCCCAAGGACGCGATCAACGATGCGGTGGTCGAGGGCCGCGCCGACGCGACGAATCCCTCGAACACCGGTACCAAGGTCGGCCTGCACCACGTCCGAACCGTCGCCCCGGGTGAAACCACGGTCTTCCGGGTCCGATTCGCACCGACCGACCACGCGGCGGACTTCGATGACTTCGAACGGACGGTCGACCTTCGCCGCTCGGAGTCCGAGGACTTCCACGGCGAGATGGAATCCGAATGCGAATCGAACGAGGCCCGTCGCATCCACCGCCAGGGATATGCGGGCATGATCTGGGGATGTCAGTACTACGGGTACGACGTCGCCACCTGGCTCGACGGCGATTCCGACCAGCCCGCTCCGCCACGCGGTCACAAGAACGGCCGCAACCACGAGTGGCGTCACATCCGCAACCACGACGTCATCTCGATGCCCGACGCCTGGGAATATCCCTGGTACGCGACCTGGGACAGCGCCTTCCAGGCCGTCACCTTCGCCAACATCGATCCGACCTTCGCCAAGAACCAGATCCGGCTCTTCGTGAAGGATCGATACATGCACCCCAACGGAGAACTCCCCGCTTACGAGTGGGCGTTCGGCGACGTCAATCCCCCAGTGCATGCCTGGGCGGCCTGGCGCACCTTCCAGATCGAGCGGTACCGGACCGGCGGCGATGGCGACCTCGACTTCCTCAAGACCATCTTCCACCGGCTGCTGATGAACTTCACCTGGTGGGTGAATCGCAAGGATGCCGAGGGCCACAACATCTTCGAGGGCGGCTTCCTCGGACTCGACAACATCGGGGCGTTCGATCGCAGCGCCCCCCTGCCCACCGGCTGGCGTCTCCAGCAGGCCGACGCCACCAGCTGGGTCGCGACCTTCGCACTGAAGATGATGCGGATCGCGCTGGAACTCGCGCGACACGACCCGGTGTACGAGGACCTCGCCACCAAGTTCTTCCTTCACTTCCTGGAGATCGCCCGGGCGATGACCTCGATCGCCGGTTCGGGCGTCGGGCTCTGGGACGAGAAGGACGAGTTCTACTTCGACTGCCTGGTCTCGCCCGAGGGCGACCCGACGCCCATGCGGATCTACTCGCTGGTGGGCCTCATCCCGCTCCTCGCAGTGGAGACGATCGAACCGGAACTCCTGCGTGAACTCCCGAATTTCGGCAAGCACGTCGAACGGACCATGAACTCCCGCCCCGAACTCGCGGGACTGGTGAGTCGATGGTCGGTCCCGGGATCGGGCGAACACCGCTTGCTCTCGCTGCTTCGCGGCCATCGCATGAAGGCGCTGCTCAAGGTCGCCTTCGACGAATCTCGAATGCTCTCACCCCACGGCATCCGTTCGGTCAGCAAGGAGCATCTGGACGCACCGTTCCAAATGGACTTCGCGGGTCGGCATCTCCAGGTCGATTACGAGCCGGCGGAGAGTCACACCACCCTCTTCGGCGGCAATTCCAACTGGCGAGGTCCGGTCTGGTTCCCGGTGAACGTGCTGCTGCTTGAATCCCTCCTGAAGTTCCATCACTACTACGGCGATGATTTCAAGATCGAGGTCCCGGTGGGAAGCGGTCGAATGATCACGATCCGCGAGGCGGCCGGACTCCTGCGTCACCGCCTCATCTCGCTGTTCCTCCCGGATCAGGACGGTCATCGCCCGATCTTCGGCGACGACCCCCGTTATCTCGAACCCGCCTGGCGGAATCACCTTCCTTTCAACGAATATTTCTGCGGGGACACCGGACGCGGTTGCGGCGCCATGCACCAGACCGGCTGGACCGGCCTGGTCGCGAAGCTCCTCGACCCCGACAGCGTGCACGAGGCCCGCGCCGACCTGCTTCTCTGACCGGGACCCCGGTCGTATTCGGAGTCGAATCGGCCGGCCCCCCGCTCGACCTCGTCCCCAGTCTCGATCCTCATCCATCAGGATCCCCGGATCGGGCCTGATGAATCGGCCGGGCTACCGTATTATGTGGCCCGAACGCCGCCGTCGGCGTTTCCACCAGGTGAGGTGGCGGAGCGGTTGAACGCACCAGTCTTGAAAACTGGCGTGGCC
>CAJWFU010000449.1:0-2714 GCA_913031315.1 uncultured Phycisphaerae bacterium
CGATCAGGACGGAGATCGAGGAGGTCGACGCGGTTCGAGCGATCCTCGATCAGGCTGCCGGAATCGACACCTCGGCTTCGGATGCGGGACCTCTGGTGCTGCTCAATGCCAATTGCAGCGATCTACTGCCGCTTCGGGCGTGGCCTCGCGACCGCTACATCGAGTTGGCGAAAAAGCTCCTCGCCCGGGATCCGTCCCTTCGAATCGGATTCACCGGAGCTCCGGCCGAGGCCCCGGGAGCGGAGGAGATGGTCGCGACGATCGGGGACCCTCGATGCTTCATCCTCGCGGGTCGGACCTCGCTTCGGCAGTTGATCGTGCTCTACGGGCTGGCGGACCTTCTGGTGACCAACGACTCCGGCCCCGCCCATTTCGCCTCACTGACCACGATCGACGTCATCACGCTGTTCGGCCCGGAACATCCGAAGCTCTTCGCCGCTCGTGGCGCTCGGAATCATGTTCTGCATGCCGGGCTCGCCTGCAGTCCCTGCGTCAGCGCCCTCAACAATCGAACCACACCCTGTCGTGACAATCTCTGCATGCAGGCGATCACGGTCGACGAGGTGTTCGAGACCACGCTTCGAGTTCTCGACGCACGCCAGCGCGGTGACCAGCCTCTGCCGGTGCTTGAGATCGAGACCAGCTCCATCGACCTTGGAAGAGCGACGCCCGTTCGATGAACGAATCCACCTCCGCCCGTTTCGATCCGAAACGAATCCTCACTGCCGCCATCCTTGGGGGGACGTTGCTTCGTCTCCTGGTCGGAGGAACCCTCGGGCTCGGTATCGACGAGCAGTATGCGCTTGCCGTCGGTCGAAATTTCCAATGGTCCTTTCTCGATCATCCTCCACTGGGATTCTGGATGGGCACGCTGGCCTGGAACATCACGGGGAGCGACTCGCCTCTCGCGATGCGATGGCCGTTCATCCTGTTGGCGATCGTCACCACGTTGCTGTTGTATCGCTTCACGGCGCGGCTCTTCGGGGCGATGGCGGGGGCCTGGGCCGCGTTGCTCTTCAATCTGTCGCCGTTGTTCGCGATCGTCGCGGGATCGTGGGTGATGCCCGATGGCCCGTTGCTGGCCGCGACGATCGGTTCCGCCTGCTGCCTGCTGCCGGTGATCACGGAGACTGCGGATCGTCCGGTGCGGGGTGGTCGTGCGTGGGGGGTGTGGCTCGCCGCGGGAGGACTGCTCGGAGTGGCGCTCCTGGCCAAGTATCTCGCGGTCTTCTACGCGATCGGGGTGGTGGTGTTCGTCGCCAGCACTCCGGCCGCCCGGCGTTGGCTCTGGCACCCGGCGACCTATGCCGGATGTCTTCTCGGTCTCCTGATCTTCTCCCCGGTGCTCTGGTGGAATGCGACCCATGAATGGGCATCCTTCGCGTTTCAGGGTGGTCGCGCCACGAATCAGGGAGGATTGAAGCCTATCTACGTGGTTCAGATGGTCTTTGGTGCGGCCCTCTACCTCACGCCCTGGCTCTGGTGGCCGATGCTCGCCGAAGGAGTCAAGGCGGCGAAGCCGGGACGGGCCGATCGAGGCGCCTGGTTCTGCCTCTGCATCGCGGTGCCGACCATTCTCGCTCTGTCCTTGATTCCACTGTGGGGCAAACGTGGGCTTCCGCACTGGCCCGCGGTCGGTTTTCTCTTCCTGCTGCCGATCCTCGGACGTGCGACCGTCATCGCGCTGGCCGAAGGCGGTCGTGCGGCACGAGTCGTCTCGGGATGGCTCTGGTTCTCCGCGATTTCGTTGCCGGTGATCGCGGTGGCCCTGGTGGTGCATGCATCGACCGGCGTCGGGACATCGCTCATCCCGAAAGCGGGACGAGCGAAGGATCCGACCCTCGACACCATTCGGTGGACGCCCTTGGCTCAACTGTTGGAAGACGCGGGAATCGAGCCGGGGGCTCCGGGCGTGGTGCTGGCCGCCCCGCACTGGATCGAAGGCGGACGGGTCGGCGCGGCACTGGGCGATCGATGGCCGGTGATCGTGGCTGATGACAACGCCCATCACTTCCCATTTCTACATGACCGCCATGATTTCGTGGGTGACGACGTGATCTTCGTGGGCACCGCGACCGGCATTGAAGGGGCCGCGGAACGCTTCAGGGACCGGTTCGAAGGCTTAGATGACCTGGGGCGGATCGAACTGGAGCGGGGAGGCGAGGTCGTGATGAAGATCGGGGCGATTCGAGGCCGGCGTCTTCGCGCTCCACTCCCGCCGCTGGATCGATGATCATTCGGGCGGCGAGTGGTGGCTTCGCTGCTGTTCTTGAATCGCAGCCGCCACATCCGGCCAGGCCGGTGATGCCTTGCGATCGACGAACGTCCGCCAGATGAGATCGAGCAGGCGGGTGCCGAGCAGTCGATTGATGCAGAGCCAGGCGATGACGATCCCGAGCATCGCGCCGAGGGGAACGTCGCTCGGCCAATGCGACCCGAATCGAACCCTCGCCACCCCGACCAGCATCAGAAGCACCACCCCGACCCAGCGGATTTTCGGGAAGACGATCCAGAGCCACGTGGACATCACGGCGCCGGCGGCCACGTGGCTGCTGGGCATCGATCCGCTCTGCGACCAGGTGACGGCCAGATTCTCCTGGATCCACCACGGGCCGAGAAACTCGTTCGGACTCCCGAAGGCGGGTCGGACTCGGCCCGTCAACATCTTGATGACCAGGGCGAGAATGCTGGTGATCGCGACTGCCAGTCCGAAG
>CAJWFU010000450.1:0-2699 GCA_913031315.1 uncultured Phycisphaerae bacterium
CATGTACCTCAGCTGGCCCGCCTACCTGGTGCACGGCACCCATGACACGCGCAAGATCGGCCGGCAAAGCTCCTCGGGCTGCATCGGCCTTTACAACGAGAAGATCGAAGAGCTCTTCGCGGTGGCCCCGATCGGCACCCAGGTGCGGGTGATCTGAGGCCGGCGCACGGTCTCAGTTGCCGGGATCGACCTTGCCACGCAGCGCCTTGACCTCGCCGCGCTGCTTCTTGCCGGCACGGGCCGCTTCCTCGGCGGCGCCCGGGGCGCTCATCGCGGTATCCGGCGTGGCGTTGTCGATCGCCGGGTCGCCGGTGCGGAAGCTGACGTAGGCTTCGCCGCGCAGCTCCAGCAGGTAGCGGTTGTATTCCTCTTCCAGCTTGCGCCGGCCGATCGTGTCGCGCACCTGGGCACGGCGGTTCTGATCGGTCACGTCGGTCTGGCGGGGGCCTTCGCGCTGGACGATGTGCCAGCCGGCCTCGGTACGGAAGGGCTCGCTGACCTCGCCGTCCTTCAGCGCGGTCAGGCGCTGGCCGAAGTCCGGGCCGAACTGGTCGGCGGTGAACCAGCCCAGGTCGCCGCCATCCGCGAGGTACGACGTGAACTCGGTCCAGGAGCCGGGTTTCTTCAGGCCATCATCATCGGAGGACTGCGCCACGACGTTCGAAGAGACCATCGCGGTGATGAACGACAGGACCAGCGTGAGAAGGCGACGGAGGAAAAGGATCTTCATGAGCCACTCCAGGGTTTCATTGAAGGAACGACGACGTTGGACGATCGGTCTCCACGATAGATTGCCGGTGATGATCCCGATAGGGAACCCCGCCCAGGAGGCACACCATGCTCCAGCTCCTCGCCATTCTCGTCACCACGGCGACCGCAGTTCTCGAACCCCCGATCGATATCGGGGACCGCATCCAGCCGATGATCGATCGACACCTGGTGGATTCGATCGACGGTCTCGATCTTCGGCTCGCGACTCCACGCGACCAGGGCGAGGTCTTCCGATTCGACCGACCCTGGGAAGGACCGTTCTGCGCCTACGCGACGGTCATCCACGATGGTGACCGATACCTCCTCTACTATCGAGGCCTGCCCACGGCCGGCAAGGACCTGAGCACCCGCGAGGTCACCTGCGTCGCCACCAGCGAGGATGGTCGATCATGGACGCGGCCGACCATCGGCCGCTTCGAGGTCGACGGCACGCGAGAGAACAACGTGATCCTCGCGGACGCTGCCCCGGTCACCCACAACTTCAGCCCCTTCCTGGACACTCGTCCGGGGGTGCCCGCCGATCAGCGGTTCAAGGCCCTCGGGGGCTCGGAGCACTCCGGCCTGATCGCCTACGCCTCTGCCGACGGGTTGCGATGGAGACGGCTCCGTGATGCCCCCGTGATCACCGACGGCATGTTCGACTCCCAGAACGTGGCGTTCTGGTCGGAGCCGGAACAGTGCTACGTCTGCTGCTTCCGCACCTGGAGCGGGGAGGGCTACTCGGGCTTTCGCACCGTGAGCCGCGCCACCTCGCCCGACTTCATCACCTGGAGCGAGACCGTGCCGATGCGATTCGGCGACGGACCGATGGAGCATCTCTACACCAACCAGACCCACCCCTACTTCCGAAATCCCGAGATCGCGATCGCGATCGCCGCCCGGTTCATGCCGGGCCGACAGGTCGTCGGCACCGACGAGGCGAAGGCCCTCGACGTCGACCCCGGTTACTTCCGGGATTGTTCGGACGCGATCTTCATGACCACCCGTGGCGGCGACCGCTACGACCGGACGTTCCGCGAGGGATTCCTTCGACCCGGACTCGGACTCGAGAACTGGGTCAGTCGATCGAACTACCCGGCACTCGGCGTCGTCCAGACGGGGCCGGCCGAGATGTCGGTCTACATGAACGCCGACTACGCCCAACCCGGGGCGCACCTTCGACGCTTCTCGATGCGGCTCGACGGGTTCGCCTCCATGCACGCCGGTGCGGATGACGGCCGCTGGACGACGAAGCCACTGGTCTTCGCCGGAGATCGCCTCGAACTGAACTTCGCCACCAGCGCCGCCGGTGAGATCCTGGTCGAGCTCCAGGACGAGGAAGGCGTGCCGATCGACGGCTTCACGCTCGACGACGCGATCCCCACCATTGGAAACGAGATCTCGAAGGTGGTTCGCTGGAAGAATGGTTCCGACCTCGGGAAGGTCGCGGGTCGTCGGATCCGGGTCACGTTCCGGATGCGGGATGCCGACCTGTACGCCTTCGGCTTCGATTCACCGTGATCGCGATCCGGAGTCCGGGGGTCAGAGGCCCCAACCGGCGAGTACGGCCGCGAGGTCGGCGCCATTCACCTCTCCGTCCTGATTCACATCCGCGGGGCATCCGAGGCACGGCTGACCCCAGGCCGCGAGGATGAGGGCGAGGTCCGCACCGTTCACTTCGCCGTCGCCGTTGAGATCGGCGGCGTTGCATTCGTCCGGGTTGAAACTGTTCCCCCCGAGGTCGTCCCAGTCTCCGGCCAGCGGAGCCTCGCTGTAGTCGCAGAACCGGGTGTCACGTACGGACGACCCCAATGGAAGTCGACAGACCGCGAGGGTGACCGGCTCGTTCACGCAGAAGAACGCGAGACCGAAGGAACCACTGATCGTGCACCCGTCGATCTCCGTGGGACCGTTCGCCTGAATCGCTGGATGATTGCAGTCCGCACTCC
>CAJWFU010000451.1:0-2693 GCA_913031315.1 uncultured Phycisphaerae bacterium
CGCCGGTGATCCTCTTCAACGTGATCATCGGAGTCATCAACGCGGCCCAGGTCTTCGCGGTCCCGCTCCTCCTCACCGGAGGCGGACCCCAGCGTTCGACCTACTTCCATTCGATGTACGTCTACGACCAGGCGTTCACCTTTGGTGACATGGGATACGCCTCCGCCCTCGGTGTGCTCCAATTCGTGATCATCCTGGCCCTCACCGGGCTCATCCTTCTCGCCGGACGCCGGCTCGTCTACTACCGAGGAGCCTGAGAAGAACCCGTGCACGATTCGAACATGAAATCACCGCAGGAATTCCGGCTGGCCGCCAGCCGTGCCGTCGTCTACGCCCTGCTCGGGCTGGTCGCGGCGACGGCACTCCTGCCCATCATCTACATGCTGACCATCTCGACCGGCGGTTCCGAACCCTCGGCGCCATTCCTCGACGGGGGGCTGGCGGAGACCGCGGGCCGCACCGGAGCCAACTATCAGCATGTGATGACCGACGAGAACACCGACATCCCGCTCTACCTGCGGAACACCCTCTGGATCGCGTTGCTCGGAGTGGTCGGCACCACGGTCTCCAGCGCGGTGGTGGCATACGGTTTCGCCCGCGTGCGCTGGCGAGGCCGGGGCGTTGCCTTCATGGTGATGCTGGCCACGATGATGATTCCGTTCCCGGTGGTGATGGTCCCGTTGTTCACGATGTTCCGAGAGATCGGATGGATCGGCACCTTCGCGCCCCTGTGGGTGCCGGCGTGGTTTGGAAACGCCTTCAGCATCTTCCTGCTCCGGCAGTTCTTCCTCACGATTCCCCGCGAACTCGACGACGCGAGTCGAATCGACGGCTGCGGCCACGTCCGAAATTTCATCCACGTCATCCTTCCACTCTCGATTCCCGCACTTCTGGTGGTGGCGTTGTTCCACTTCATGTTCGTGTGGAACGATTTCCTCGGACCGCTGGTGTTCCTGACCCACCGAGATCAGTTCACCCTCGCGCTCGGACTGCAGTTGTACCTCTCGAAGCTGGGTCAGACCCCGTGGAACCTCTTGATGGCAGCCACCACCGTGATGGTGGGGCCGGTACTCATCCTGTTCGTCCTGATGCAGCGGACCTTCGTCGAGGGCATCTCGACCGCGGGCACCAAGGGCTGAATTCCGTCTGGAGCACCTGATGTCGATTCGATCACTGATCGCCGGAGTCCTGCTTGGAACCTCGACTTCAGCCGGGGCGCCGCCCGAGGTCGAGGCCGCCTACGAGAAAGGCGAGATCGAGGTCCCGGTGGCGGAAGGAACTCGAACCATTCCGTATCGGCTGCATCGACCGGAGGATGCCTCTTCCGATGAGCCGCGGCCGCTGGTGATCTTTCTCCACGGAGCCGGTGAACGCGGAGACGACAATCAGAGCCAGCTCCGTCATTTCCCGGATCGCTGGATTCGTGAATCGCATCTCGGGCGGCGACATCCGGCCCACGTGCTGGCGGTCCAGTGCCCTCGGGATCGATCCTGGTCGGGGATGATGAAGGGCGAGGACGGTACCTGGCGACAGGACACCTCGGCGCAGTCGACCCCCGAACTGCGAGCGGTGATGAAGAAGGTGACGGAACTTTCCAAGGACCCGTCGGTCGACCCCACCCGGCTTTATCTCACGGGACTTTCGATGGGAGGATTCGGTTCCTGGGCGCTGCTCGAGGATCATCCCGAGACCTTCGCCGCCGCGGTTCCGATCTGTGGCGGCGGAGATCCGTCCGCGGCGAAGATCATCGCCGAGGGAGGGACTCCGATCTGGAACGTCCACGGAGATGCGGACCGGGTCATTCTGGTCGGGCAGTCACGGGCGATGGTCGATGGGATTCGTGGTGAAGGTGGCCGGGTCGGTCACACCGAACTCCCCGGCGTGGGGCACGACTCCTGGAGCTGGGCGTATGGTCCCGGCGGCGTCGTCGAGTGGATGTTCGCCCAGCGGCATCCCCGGCCCGCCCCTCCGGCGGCCCCCGTGGTGGTCGAGAAGGCACCGGTGGACGGTGCGGACGATGGTGGATGACTGGTCGTGACCGCCGCCGGCGTCGCCAGTGAGATAGCCTCGATTTCGGAGGCCGCATGAACGACGAGACGATTCTCTGGTTCGACTTCGAGACTTTCGGATCGCTCCCACGGCCCTGGGATGGCGGTCGGCGCGGACCGTATCCGCGCCGGGATCGCCCGGCCCAGTTCGGGGGGATCCGAACCGACCTCGATCTGCTTCCTCTCGGGGACGAGATCGAGATCCACTGCCTTCCCTCGGTCGAGGAGCCACCGGCGATCGGGGCCTGCCTGGTGACCGGCATCACCCCCCAGGACATCACCGAAGGCGTCGACGAATCAACCTTCATCGAGCAGGTGCTGGCGGTGCTCGGTCGCCCCGGAACCACTTCCACCGGCTGGAACAGTCTTGGCTACGACGACGAGATCGTCCGCTTCGCCGCCTGGCGGAATCTGCTCCCGCCCTACGACCGTGAATGGATGGACGGCAACGCGCGGTTCGATCTCCTCGCGGCATTCCGCTTCGCCTGGGCCACCGGCCGCCGGGACGGCATCGAATGGCCGTCCTACGAGGACGGGGCGGTCTCCCTCTCCCTCGGTGACGTGGCGGCCGCCAATGGCATCGACGCCCACGCCTCGGAGGCCCATGATGCGTTGGGAGACGTTCGGGCGACGATCGAACTGGCC
>CAJWFU010000452.1:0-2691 GCA_913031315.1 uncultured Phycisphaerae bacterium
ATCTGGATCTTCGATGGGGTGAAGGCCGCCTTCATCGAGAGGACGACGGTCGTCCCGAGTGACGTCACCGCGCGTCCTCCAGAGCCCAAGCACGAGAAAGGCCCGCCGGCGATGCTCGCCGTCGGGCCTTTTTCTTGATCCGGATGACCCGATCGAGGACCCGGGCCTCAATGTCCCTGAAGTGCTCGGGCCTCGATCGCTCGTACCTTCGCGAGTCGTCGCTCGTGGCGTTCCTCGCCCGTGTATTCGGCCCCGATGTACGCGCGGACCATGTCTTCGGCCAGAGCCTGGCCCACGATGCGGCCTCCGAGCACGAGCACGTTCATCGCATCGTGCTCGACGCCCTGGTGGGCCGAGTAGTAGTCCTCGCAGTTGGCGGCACGGACTCCCGGGACCTTGTTCGCCGCGATGCTCGCCCCCACCCCGGAACCACAAAGCATGATTCCGCGGTCGACTTCTCCGCCGACCACCGCCAACGCGACCTTCTCGGCGTAATCGGGATAGTCGACACTCTCGGTCGAATCGGTTCCGACATCGACCACTTCATGACCCAGGGACTCCACGAATCCTCGGAGGTGTTCCTTGAGATCGAAGCCTGCATGATCCGAGCCGAGGACGATCTTCAAGCGTCACCCCCTGACCGCACGCTGTTCAGTGAACGCTTCGCCGCGGCGACCACATCGGAAGGCTCGAAGCCGAATTCCTTCTGCAATTCGGCGATCGGGGCACTGGCCCCAAATCGGGTCATGCCGATGATTTCACCGTGATCACCGGCGTAACGCTCCCAACCGAAGGTCGCCGCCTGCTCGACGCAGACCCGTGCCTTGACGCCGGGCGGGATGACCGAATCTCGATAGGCCTTGTCTTCTCGTTCGAACAACGACCAGCAGGGCAGGCTCACCACCCGGCTCCGAATGCCTTCCGCTCGCAGTGATTCCTGAGCGGCGAGACAAGGATGGACTTCACTGCCGGTCGCGATCAACAGGATTTCCGGTTCACCGTCTTCAGAGTCGGAAAGGACGTAACCACCTCGCACCGCTTCCGAGGCCGGAGCGTAGCGTTCGCGATCGAGCGTGGGAAGGTTCTGACGGGACAGGGCGAAGATGACCGGTTCGTGCTTCATCGGCATGAGGTGCCGCCAGCACTCGAGGACCTCGTTGGCATCACAGGGCCGGAACACCAGGACGCCCGGCATCGCTCGAAGCGATGCGATCTGTTCGATCGGCTGGTGGGTCGGGCCATCTTCTCCCAGACCGATGGAGTCATGGGTGAAGACGTAGACGACCGGAATCTCCATCAGGGCGCTCAATCGAATCGCCGCTCGACAGTAGTCGCTGAAGATGAGGAAACCGGCTCCGTAGCATCGAACCTTCGACAAGGACATCCCATTGCAGGCTGCGGCCATCGCAAACTCACGGATTCCGAAGTGAAGATTCCGACCGCCGTAGTCACCGGCCGCGGTACCGCCGGCCCGCTGGAAGCTTCCGGCCTCGGGGTCGGTGATGAGCGTCTTCGTACTGGGCGCCAGGTCCGCGGCCCCACCGATGAGCCATGGGACTCGTCCGGCGATCATGTTGAGAACCTTGCCGCTCGAGGCACGGGTCGCCATGCCCTTTTCATCGGCGGGGAACGGCTTGAGATCCGCATCCCAGTCTTCGGGAAGTTCCCGTTTCTGCATCCGCCGGACTTCGTCCGCGAGTTCAGGATGCTCGATCTCATAGCGGGCGAACATCTCGAACCATGCTTCGCGGGCACCATGACCGCGAGCACCGATGAGTTCCTGGAATCGCTCGTAGACGCCGTCGGGCACGAGGAACTTGGAGTCCGCGGGCCAGCCGTAGGCCTCCTTGGCCAACCGGATCTCCTCGTCACCGAGTGGTTCGCCGTGGGCGGATGCGGTGTCCTGCTTGTGCGGTGCCCCCCAGCCGATGTGGCTGTCGACGATGATCATCGTCGGCCGGTCGTCGGTCGCGTCGAAGGTCTCGAAGGCCTGGGTCAGGCGATCGACGTCGTTGGCGTCACCGACCCGGAGAACGTTCCACCCGTAACCGAGGAATCGAGTGGCCACATCGTCGCCGTAGGCGAGGTCGGTGTGTCCTTCGATCGTGATTCGGTTGTTGTCGTAGATCCAGCAGAGATTGGACAGGCCGAGGTGACCGGCGAGCGACGCGGCCTCGTTCGAAACGCCTTCCATCAGGCAGCCGTCACCACAGATCGCGAACACTGAATGATCGAACAACTTGAAGCCGGGCCGGTTGTATCGCGCTCCCATCCAGCGACAGGCCATCGACATGCCGACACTGGTGGCGATGCCCTGCCCCAGCGGGCCCGTGGTGGTCTCGACTCCGCTCGTCCAGCGATATTCCGGATGCCCCGGACACTTCGAGTCGAGCTGCCGGAATTGCCGGATGTCTTCGAGGGTGACCGCGGGCGCACCGGTCGTTTCATATTTCGGGTTGACCGCCTTCACGCCCGCCAGGTGCAGCAGCGAATAGAGCAGCATCGATGCGTGTCCGTTGCTCAGGACGAAACGGTCACGGTCGGGCCAGATCGGATCCGTGGGGTCGTAGCGAAGTCGATGCTGCCAGAGCGCATACGCCACCGGCGCGAGGGCCATCGGCGTACCGGGGTGTCCACTGTTGGCGGCCTGAACCGCATCCATCGACAGGGTGCGAATCGTATTGATCGCAA
>CAJWFU010000453.1:0-2687 GCA_913031315.1 uncultured Phycisphaerae bacterium
CCCCGCACCGAAGGTGGGATCCGCATCCCCGTCATTTCCGACTCTTCGACGGGGTGGAGGTGTCCGAACCCGACACCCTGCTGGATGACTACGCCGGCCGCAGCCCCGCCAGCACCCTGCAGACGATGACGATCGCGGAACATCTCGATGAACGAGACCTCAAGCTCCGTCCGCCACCGGAACTGGATGAAACCCAGCTCACGGCGTGGAACGCCTACTACGAACCGATCAACCGGGCCTATCGAGCCGCGGTGGAATCCGGTGAACTCTCCGGAGACGACCTGGTGCGAGCGAAGTACCAGCGATACGTCAAGGACTACCTTTCCTGCATCGCGGCGGTGGACGAAGGCGTCGGGGAGGTGCTCGACGAGATCGATCGACTCGGCATCGCCGACGACACCATCGTCATCTACACCAGTGATCAAGGCTGGTACCTCGGCGAGCACGGTTGGTACGACAAGCGATGGATGTACGAGGAGAGTTTCCGAACCCCGTTCATCATTCGCTGGCCGGAACGACTCGAAGGCGGCCGCACCACCGACCTCATGGCCCAGAACATCGACTTCGCCCCCACGGTCATCGAACTGGCCGGCGGCGAGGTACCAGCGCGGATGCACGGCACGAGTTTCGCCGAGTGGCTGGCGACCGGCGCCCGAAAGACTCCGGAAGACTGGCGGGATGCGGTCTACTACCGGTACTACGAAAGCGACGGTCCTCACACCGTGCCCAAGCACGACGGAATCAAGACCGACCGCTGGAAGTTGATTCATTACCCGGAGGTCGATCCCGACGGCGACGGTCCGGCGGGCCCCGGCTGCTGGGAGATGTTCGACCTGCAGCAGGACCCCGACGAACTGAAGAGCCTGGCCGATGAGCCGGCCCATGCCGCCACTCGAGCCTCGCTCGAAGCCCGACTGCAGACGCTTCGAGATCGATACGGGGCCTGAGAAAAAGTCGATCAGGTCGCCGGCTGGGAGGAGACGTAGTTGGGCGCCTCCTTGGTGATCGTGATGTCATGAGGATGACTCTCGACCATGCTCGCCGCGGTCACCCGCACGAATCGGCTGTCATGCCGGAATTCCTCGAGGGTGGCACATCCGCAGTAGCCCATGGCGCTGCGAACCCCGCCGACCAGCTGATACACGTATTCGCCGATCCGACCCCGGAACGGCACCATGCCCTCCACGCCTTCGGGCACGAACTTCCGCGACTCGACCTTGCTCGCCTGACCGTAGCGGTCGGCACTGCCGGCGGCCATGGCACCTTCGCTGCCCATGCCGCGGTAGGTCTTGAAGCGACGACCTCGATGAATCACCAGTTCACCCGGGCTCTCCTCCATGCCGGCGAAGAGACTTCCGAGCATCACCGAGCTGGCCCCTGCGGCCAACGCCTTGGCGATGTCCCCAGACTGGCGGATTCCACCATCGGCGATGACGGGGACGCCGAGACCTTCGCAGACCGAAACCGCATTGAGCACCGCGGTGATCTGCGGAACCCCGACGCCGGTGACGATTCGAGTGGTGCAGATCGAGCCCGGCCCGATTCCGACCTTCACCGCGTCCGCTCCCGCTTCGATCAGGGCCAACGCCCCTTCGCCGGTGGCCACGTTGCCCGCGATGATCTGAATGTCGTGGGATGCCTTGATCTGCCGAACCGTCTCGATCACGTTGCGACTGTGTCCATGGGCCGTATCCACCACCAGCACATCGACTTCGGCTTCGATCAACGCCTCGATACGGTCAAACTGCATCACGCCGGTGGCGGCGCCGACCCGAAGCCGGCCCCGCTCGTCCCGACAGGCTCGCGGATGCTCGCGGACGTTTTCGAGGTCTCGCATGGTGATCAGACCGGCCAGCATTCCGGCATCGTCGACGAGGAGAAGCTTTTCCACCCGGGCCCGGTTGAGGATGCCCTCGGCCTCCTCCGGCCCGGTATCCGGGGATGCCGTGATCAGATTCTCCCGAGTCATGACCTCCCCGACCTTCGCCTCCGCATGCCGGGAAGGGTCGAGGAACTTCATGTCGCGACGCGTGAGAATCCCGACCACTTCGCCCTTGGGGACTCCGCCCACGGTGATTGGAAAGCCGCTGACTCCCTGTTCGTGCATCAGTTCGACCGCACGGGCGATGCTGTCGTCGGGGCTGACGGTGACCGGGTCGGTGATCACCCCGTTTTCGCTTCGCTTGACCTTCTGGACCTCTCTCGCCTGGGC
Source organism: uncultured Phycisphaerae bacterium (assembly GCA_913031315.1). Classification (GTDB taxonomy): domain Bacteria; phylum Planctomycetota; class Phycisphaerae; order Phycisphaerales; family SM1A02. Next base: position 2,213 of record CAJWFU010000453.1, read on the forward strand.
CGTGGGATCCAGATTCTTGTGAATGATCCCGATTCCGCCCTCCTGAGCCAGGGCGATGGCGAGGGCGGATTCCGTGACGGTGTCCATCGGAGCCGAAATGACTGGGATTTCGAGACTGATATCCCGGGTGAGCCGGGTCCGCGTACAAGCCGAGTCCGGCGTGACGTCGCTCGAAGCGGGGATCAACAGAAGGTCGTCGAACGTGAGACCTTCCTGCACGATCTTCGGATGGGCGGACGAGGGATTCGGTACGGGGGCGTCTTCCATCTGGGGATGATCCCACCACGGCTGCGGACTGTCAACGGCCACCTCTGCCTCCATGGTGAACCTGCAACCGATCCGACCGGCCACGCGAAGGGTCCGCGAACCCCCGACATCGATCCTTGGCGTCGCCTCTCTGGTAGGCTCCTCGGTCTCGATCGATCGCCGTTCAGGACCGGCGATGACCCTTCCGCTCACGCCTCGGGCTCCCCCC
>CAJWFU010000454.1:0-2678 GCA_913031315.1 uncultured Phycisphaerae bacterium
CCACTATGAAACCGACGCGGTCTCGATCCCCGGTCGCGGCTGGATCATGGTTCGCTCCGACCTGCATGAGCCCGACGCCATCGTTCGCGCGATGCTCCGAGGAGATTTCTACGCCTCGACCGGCGTCACGCTGGATGACGTGAAGAGCGATTCCCGCTCCCTCTCCATCGACATTCGAACCGAACCCGGCGTGACCTACACCACGGATTTCGTGGGAGCGATGCAATCCGACGACGGCAAGACGCCCGAACCGAAGATCTTGGCGAAATCGACCCTCGATCCCGCGGTCTACGAATTCACGGGCGACGAACTCTACGTGCGGGCTCGAGTGACCAGTTCACGATCGCACCCGAGGCCGTATCGCGCGGGCGATCTCGAGATGGCATGGACTCAGCCGGTCCGAAAGGCGTCGCCGCCGGCCACCGCCGATGCCCCCGATCAATGATCGGTGTTGGCGAGCACGAAGAAACTCGCCCTCTCGTTCGAATCGAATTCTCTTCGACCTTGATTTCAAATCGCCGGGAGCTTCACCCGCAGTGCCCTGTCGGCGTGGCGTCTCCACCGGCGAGACGCACGGCTGCCCCCCGGCGGCCCGACTCGCGTTCAGCGTTTCGTACCGGTGATCACTCGGACCAGCACCAGCACCACCGCGACCACCAGCAGGATGTGGATGAATCCTCCCATGGCGACGTTGCTGAGAGCCCCGATGAGCCAGAGGATGAGCAGAACGACGGCAAGGGTGTAGAGCATGGGTTCTCCAAAGCGCGGATACGCGGCCGTTTCGAGCCGAGCTGTGATTCGAAGGCCCGATCGGGTGGATCAGCACCAGACCAACGGTAGTGGATCCGGACCCGCCACATCCGGAAGGCTCCTCGAATCACCCGGCGAGCGCATCCCGCAGTTTTCCGATCAGACCCGCATGAGCCCCGAGTGGTTCCACGGATGTCGCCCGTGCGAAGTCGTAGGCCTCGAACGGCCCCTGCCGACGTGCCACCGGATCCTCCTCCGCGAATCGCGGGATCACGTGTCCGTGGAGCTCGGGGACCTGATTGCAGAGGATCAGGTAGTTCGCACGCTCGGCCCCGGTCGCCGAGAGCACCGCATCCCCGAGCCGGACGAGGTCGTTCATGAAGGCCGATCGCAGCTCGGATTCCAGCTCGTTCACCGATGAGACCACCGGATCGGGAATCAGCATGCAGCAGCCGGTGATCGCGGAAGGCTGCCGATCGCCGAGAACCGCCCAGCCTCCGGGCAAGCGGGCGAGAAATCGGGGGTCCTCGCCCCGCCGGAGATCTTCCACCCGTCGTTGGAAGAGATCGGACTCGGAGTCGCTGGTCGCCACGGATCGATTCCTTTCGCAGAGGCCACCCGGAAGCCGCCACGAAACCGGCGAACGGGTGGAAGCATCCTACTGTCGCTCGACGCCTTCGCCGGTCCTGCGCTATCGTGGACGCATGCCTGGATTCACCACCATCCTCTCCCCCGCCAAGAGTCTCGAGATGAACCCGTCCGATGTCCCATCGGAATTGGAGACGAGTTCACCCCGCTTCGCGGCCCAGACCAGGGAACTCGCCGGGGAACTCGCGGAACTCTCTTCCGCCAGACTCGCCACACTGATGTCGGTCTCCTCGAAACTGGCCGACCTGAATCAGGCCCGCTGGTCCGCCTTCGGCACCCGTGCCAATCCCCGGGGACCGGCGTCCATGTGTTTCCGGGGCGACGTCTATCGGGGCCTTGAAGCGTGGACGATGAAGCGTCCCTCGCTCGCGTGGGCCCAGGGTCACATACGCATTCTCAGTGGGCTCTACGGACTCCTGCGACCATTGGATCGCATCCAGCCGTACCGACTGGAGATGGGCACCCGCCTGAAGACCGACGCCGCGAACGACCTCTACGGCTTCTGGGGCGACCGAATAGCCAACGCGATCCGGAAGGACATGAAGGACAACCAGTCCGAGACGCTGGTGAATCTTGCAAGTGATGAGTACTCCAAAGCCGCGCGACTCGACACGCTGGGGGTCCCGGTGATCGGCGTGAAGTTCCTTCAGCTCGACGGTGACCGGGAAAAGTTCATCTCCTTTCACGCCAAGCAGTCCCGCGGACTGATGGCGCGATGGATGGCCGATCATCGCCCCAGAACACTCACCGCCCTTCGCGAATTCGATGCGGGCGGGTACACCCTGTCCGACGCCAGCACGAGCGAGACGCTGGTGTTCACCCGTCCCAAGCCAGCCCCGGCCGGCAAACGCGCCCGCTGACCACCGGCCACCGGGAAAGCCCTGTTCCCCGAGACCAGAGGAGAACCTGCCGTGAAGATGAGCCGACTGCTTGGAGCGATGCTGCTCTCGGCGTTCTCCCTCGCCACCCCGGTGAATGCCGAACCGCCCTCGGTGGTGTTCGTGGTGGGCGAAGGCGAGTATCGATCGGAATGGTCGATGCCCGCCCTGGCCGATCTCCTCGAAGAGACCCATGGCATGCGGACCACGGTCCTTCAGGATCGACAACGCCACGGGGGTCCCGAAAATCACATCGAAGGGCTCGAGGCACTGGAAACCGCGGACCTCGCCGTCTTCTACCTCCGATTCCGCCAACTCCCCCAGGAGCAACTCGATCTGATCGCGGAATACATCGAGGGTGGCGGTGCGGTGGTCGGCTTCAGAACCTCCACCCACGCTTTC
>CAJWFU010000455.1:0-2676 GCA_913031315.1 uncultured Phycisphaerae bacterium
AGTGACCTCTTGTGTGTCATACAAGCGCGCTAGCCAACTGCGCCAATGGCCCGACGTTCCGCCGAGGCGGACTGCGTAGAATAGCCGAGGCACGGGTGACTGGCAAGGCCGTGCCGATGATCCTCATTCGCCCGGTCGAAAAGCCAGCTTGACGGCGGCTTCGTTCGGGTGCGAGGGAGCAGGCCGGTCACCGAAAAGGGCGAGGTCAGCGACTCGCCGACAGGTCGTAGGTACGCACGAGAACTCCCCCCACGACCCGGCGATCGACGAGTGCCAGATCGTTCCGGCCTCCGAGAAACCGCGACGGGTCCGGATCAACCGAACCGGGGACCTTCGGCGCTGAAACGAGCAAGTGAACGGGAAGCTTCGAATCGTCGATCGGTCCTTTGGCGATCAGAACGGACCGAAGCAGCCCGGCGCGACGATGAAGCTCGTAGTTCACCGGTCCATGAGCCACACCAATGGCACGAACGCTCCCGGCTTCGAGGTCCTGCTCCATGAGCCACGCGGCCACCGGCCCGGCATCTCCGATCCAGACCCGGTTCGGATAGTCACGCCGGAACCGGTCGGGCGGTAGCCAGAAAATCGCACTCGCCGCCGCGACGATGACCACCCCGCCAAGGATGATTCCGCGTGGCGTGGTCGAGGAGACGACCGGCTCGCCGGCCGCGCCAAGTCGTCCCGGTCGAAGCGGCCAGGGAAATCCCGCCATCAGAGCGACGATCAGAACCGGCGGAATCCACGCCATGGTCCACCAGGGCGGAGCTCCAAAACCAGTGATGGCAAGCACCACCGCCGGACCCACGAGAATCCCTGCCGCCAGCATCCCGACCGCGCGGCCTCGAACCAGGCCGGCCGCGATCGAGACGACGATCGGGATCGTGACCAGCCATGACCAACCTTCGGGAACCGGCCAGGCCCACTGCTTCCAAGCCTTTCCGAGCCAATGCCCGACCTTGCCGAGTTCGTCGACCACCGCCCGGTCACCCCCGGCGACCAACGGCAGCTGGCGCGAGACGGTACCGAGCGGCCCGTCGCCGGGAGCCGCGATCCAGGCGGGCAGGTACCACGTTGCCGCAAGGAGCACGGTCACCAGCGCGAACGGCACGCATCGCATCGCCTCGCCGAATCCACCGTTCCGCCAGCGGCCGATGAACAGCCCGCCGTAGAGAAGACCCAGCGGATAGGCCATGATCGGAACCGCCATCAGCCCCACGGCCCCGGCCACCGCGAAACCGAGACCTGCGCCGGGTCGATTCCTCGCCATCATCGGAAGCATGGCGATCATCGCGAGCATGCAGGCGACGACGATCGGGTATCCCCGTGCATTCGTCCCGAGTTCGAGGGTGGAGGGCAGGCACACGAACATGGCCGCCGCGAGGAGTCCGGCGAGATCCCCTCGGAGCCTCGCGGTCGCGACGGCGATCAGTGGAACGCATGCGAGACAGAAGAGCATCGCCGGAAGTCGCACCGCCCAGGGTTCGGTTCCGAAACACTGGATGCTGGTCCAGACCAGCATGGAATGGAGCATGTGATTGTTGGGCGTCTGGTAGTTGCCCATGATGACCAGCGGATTCGCGAGGCCGTGACTCATCACGGTGGCCGCCTCGTCCGTGCGCATCGGGACTTCAGTCCGCAGGATCCCGAGGAGCAGGATCATCGCCAGCAGGCTGGTCGCGATCCCGAGTCCCATCCGGAAGCGGAAGGTTTCGCGGAGGCTCGAGAGCAAGTCCTGCATGCTCGCTTCCAGGCGACACGGCCCGAACCAGGAGATCACCACTCCGAAGAGGAGCGAGGGCAACAGCAGGACCGGAAGCCGCGCGAGGAGACGGGCGGTGGCCGCTTCGTCGTATCGCGGCTGAAATCGCCCGATCGACAGGCCGCGCATTCCGGCTTCCAAATCGAGGAGCCGGTCGTGGATCGACGCGGGGCCGGCCATGGTCGCCATCGCCACCACGAGAACCATGACCAACGTGGGCACCCATGCGACGAGCAACCAGGCAACCCGTCGTCGACTCGCGACGGGTTCGATGGCCGTTCCCTCCCATCGTCCGAGCATGACTCCGAACAGGCAGACGGCCGGGACGGTGAGGTGATGGATCGCGTGGAATCCGAGGCCGCCGATCGCCGTCGCCCGCCCTCGATGTCGAGCCATGAGACCGAAGAGTTTCCGCTCGAGAAGAACCCAGGCTCCGAGACCGACAAACGCGATGACGCCGAACGTGATGGCCGACAGACCGAGCCCCGCCACCCCCGCCACCATCGCCAGGACGGCGGACAGGGCCGAGATCGAGATCGAAAGGATCGCGATCCTCGCCCGCGGCGACCCGTTCATCGCGGACGCGAGGGCGGGATGGGTCGCGATCGCCCGCCCCCAGGGAATTCCCCGGGAGAAGAGATCGGTCTTCCAGAGGCCGATCGCGGTCCAGGCCTTGAGGTGCGTCCCGTTCGCCTCGGGAACCACTTCGATCGTTCGTTGGACCGCACTCAGCCGAAGCCCGAATTCCACGTCCTCGATCGAGGGGCGACCGAACGCCGCGTCGAACCCGCCGACCGAATGGAACGCATCGCGCCGGACCGCGCCGAGTCCCGTCCAGAATCCGGGGACGGGATTTCGCGCCTGCTGATGGACCAGGTGGTGCCGGAGATTCGCGTAAGTGGCGGCGATTCCCGGGG
>CAJWFU010000456.1:0-2671 GCA_913031315.1 uncultured Phycisphaerae bacterium
CCGGCCTCCGGATGACGGCGCATCAACGACGTCATACGCTCGACGTACCACGGATGCCAGAGATCATCGGAATCCAGGATGCAGATCAACTCACCCGAGGCTGCTTCGATGCCGTCATTTCGAGCCGCACACATTCCACGGTTCGGAGTCCGGATGACCGTGGCCCCGACCGGATGCTCGGTCGCCAGCGCGGCCGTGCGATCGGTGCTTCCGTCATCCACCACGATGATCTCGTAGGGAGAAAGAGTCTGCGCCGCGAGCGAATCGAGGGTTTCAACCACGTGCTCGGCGGCGTCGTATGCGGCGATCACCACCGACGCTCGAAGGTCGGTGACCTTCGACGACTCCGGATCCAACTCCACCACTCTCTCCACGGATGACCTCATGTCGCTCGCGGAACGAGCGGCAGCGGTGGAGACCGGTGGTGGAGTCGAGTGTGGCATCAGCGCCTCAACGTGGGACCTCCCGCCTGCCCGGAACGCGGGAAGATTCAGTGACGAGTGGAATCAGATCAATGAATCGTGACTGGGAAGATTGTGGGCCGGTGCGGTGTTCAACTGAACGAACTGGTCGCCCTGAATGCGTTTCGCTTCGTCGGGGTCGACGAAATCCGAATGGCAGGAGGCCTTTCCTTCGTCACTGCCGCCGGCCTTTTTCGCCTTGTTGGCCAGAGCGTGGATCTCGTCCGGTGAAAGAACCCCTCGCTTCTCGAGGATCTCCTGCTGTTCGGCGGTCAGAGCATCCGAACGAATGGCCTTGCCGCGATCGAAGCCTTCGGCCTTTCCGCTGGCGAATTCCTGAATCTCCTTGGAGATCCGGACGCTGCACCAGTCGTGACCGCACATGGCGCAGAAGTCGGTGTCCACGTCGAGATCCTCGTCGTGGTACGCCCGCGCCGTGTCCGGGTCGAAGGAGAGATCGAAGTGCTTCTGCCAGTTCAACGCCGCCCGAGCCTTGGTGAGATCGTCGTCCTGATCACGAGTACCCGGGATTCCCAAGGCGACATCCGCCGCATGGGCTGCGATGCGATAGGCCACACATCCCTGCTTGACGTCGTCTCGCTTCGGAAGTCCGAGGTGTTCCTTGGGCGTGACGTAGCAGAGCATCGACGCCCCGTGATACGCCGCGGCGGTCGCCCCGATGCAGGAAGTGATGTGGTCGTAGCCGGGGAACATGTCGGTGACCAGCGGTCCGAGCACGTAGAAGGGTGCGCCATGGCAGAGCCGTCGCTGAAGCTTCATGTTGAACTCGATCTGGTCGAACGGCACGTGTCCCGGGCCTTCGATCATCACCTGGACGCCACAGCGCCAGGCTCGCTCGGTCAGTTCTCCGAGGGCCTCGAGTTCACCCAGCTGGGCGGCATCCGTGGCGTCGGCGAGGCCACCGGGTCGAAGTCCGTCTCCGATCGAGAAGGTGACGTCATGCTCCCGCATGACGGCGCAGATGCGTTCCCAGGCGGTGTACGTCGGATTCTCCTGGTCGTGGATCAACATCCACTTCGCGAGCAGCGAACCACCACGACTCACGATGCCGATGATTCGATCCTTCACCAGGGGGATGTGGGCCTTTCGAACACCGGCATGGATCGTGAAGTAATCCACACCCTGCTTCGCCTGATGCTCCAGCGTCTCGAGAATCACCGCTTCATCCAGATCTTCGAGCTTTCGGCCGATGATCATCGAATAGATGGGGACCGTGCCGATCGGGACGGTGGAATTGCGGATGATCGCCTCGCGGGTCGCGTCGAGGTCGCCCCCGGTCGAAAGGTCCATGACGGTGTCGGCGGACCAACGTTCCGCCCACTTGAGCTTCTCGACCTCTTCATCGGTCGAACTCGAAACCGGCGAGGCGCCCATGTTGGCATTGATCTTGGTCTTGGACGCGCGCCCGATCGCCATGGGATCGAGTTCGTGCGCCAGGTGATTTCGATTGGCTGGGATGACCAGGCGGCCTGACGCCACTTCATCGCGGACCTGCTCGGGCGAAAGGTGATCTTCGCGTTCCGCGACCCTGGTCATCTCGGGCGTGATGACACCCAGACGAGCCGATTCCAGCTGAGTGATCGGGACGAAACCTTCCGGCGCGACGCACCGAACGTGCTCGCCGATCGCGGACTGGTTGTGTCCCGCACATCCGGTGGTCCAATCGGAAGCCGCTTCAATGACCCAACCCTCGGGGAGGAAGTCCCAGGCCGTCAGACCACTCGGCTCGGGCATGCCCGGGGTGTCTGGAGAACTGAAGGTGCGAGGCCCACCGATGTCAGCGCGATTCGCGAAGGATCCGGGCGTGGTGCCGGTGGCGGTGGTCGCAGGATCGTGGGCCCCGTGATGTGGGAGGGTCCAGGCTTGTTCAGGTCTGGGAGTGATCATCGCAGTCTCCTGGCCGGTTCTCGGCCTCGAGGAACTTCTGGTGTCGGCTGGTCGGAGGACCGTTCGGAACTCTTCCCGCTCCGAGCGGTGTCACGTTCCCTCCGCCGGTATCAACCGGATCAGGTTCGACGGGTGCTTCTCAGTCGCCCTCGAGCGACGCCCCGCGTGACGGCCCAATACTAGCAGCCGCCCGTACTTCACAGGACCCTTATCAGCCCAGAAGGACGGGTTCCCACATCACTTTGGCGATTGGACGGTCGCGGGATGTCACGAAAGACCCTCGAGCCGCTACTGCCGGTGGA
>CAJWFU010000457.1:0-2655 GCA_913031315.1 uncultured Phycisphaerae bacterium
GACGCGGTGGGCAGCCCGGAACGTAGACATCCACGGGAATGAACTGGTCGACACCCTGGACGACGGCGTAGGTGTCGAAGACACCGCCGGTGGAAGCACACGCGCCCATGGAGATGACCCATTTCGGTTCGGCCATCTGCATGTAGATTCGTTGAAGCACCGGCAGCATCTTTACTGAAACCCGGCCCGCCACGATCATCAGGTCGCTTTGGCGGGGACTGAAACGCATCACCTCGGCGCCGAATCGAGCGAGGTCGAACCGGCTGCAGGCCGTGGCCATGAGCTCGATGCCACAACAGGCGGTGGCAAACGGCATCGGCCACACGCTCGACCGTCGGGCCCAATTGGACACTCGGTGGAACTGGGTGGTCAGGAGGCTGTCGGTTGGGAGGGCGGCTTCGATACCCATGGTGGTGCGGCCTTGGCGGTTTGCAGGATTGAAAAGATCGGATTCGCGGGGGGACGGGTCGAGATTCGTCGCTACTCGACGTAGTACGAACCCTTCGGGGTCACGGTCCGGGTCTGGAACAAAGACTCGTTGCCTTCCTTGACGTTCTCTTCGTAGACGGGGCCGGTGTATCCGGGGGCGTTCTTGGCGCCCACGACCCGGCGATAGCAGCCACTGGAGGCAAGCGTCCCCAGAATCAGGGTCGTGGCCAACGCGGTCGAGCCGATCAAGCGTCCGATGGAGTGGTTCTGGCGAGGCATGGTCGAGGGGGTGAGTTCACGGAGACAAGGAGTGCCCCCCCTTGGTCTCTCTCCTTCAGCGAAGGAGTTCGTCCAGACGAGAGGCGTTCCTCTCCATCGTATACCGACCGTCCAGCCTCAGCATCCCAAGAACCTCCCGGAATCGAGGTTGGACCACCAGATGGCAGGTCGCATCCACGCTGGAGGCCAATCGAGAGAGCTCCAGGAGCATTCCGATGGCCATGCTCGAAGGTACCTGAATCGCCTCAAGATCGATCAGGACCCGTTTGAACGGCTTTCGGCGGCTCAGGAACTCTCGTCTCATGGAAGCGACGAGCAGCGAGGCCCGACTTCCGTCGATCCCCGGTCCCTCCGGGCGGATCAGCAGGCTGTCCGGCCCGAAACGGAACGTGGTGTCGGGAATTGACTCTCCCGAGTCGCGAGACTCGCGGAGCGGTCGAGGTCGAGTGGCGTACGTGGGATCGGTGGTGGAAAGCGTCATGCTCCATGGATCCGATTCGATCAGCGACGACGCAAGGCATCTCTGCACGGTTCAAGACCGGGCGGGTTGGTTGGTGATGGTCGTGCGGATGATTCGCCCGGGAATCTGGGTTCAATCGGCGATGACGATCGGAGGGAGCACGAGTCGATTCGCGGCGGAGAGAACTCGTGTCCGGCGACCCGGTCTGGCATTCGACTCGAAGCGATAACCGCCGACGACGAGCACATCCTTGGGGCGGGCGATCACCGTCGAACGAACGGCGCGAACCGGTCCGGGTGGAAGTGACGTCACTCGCTGGTTGCGAACGTCGATGACGGCACCATTCGAGGTTGGTTTCGGAGTGCCCTGGGCGAGACTTTCGCCGCCGATCACCAGGAGTCGGGTGCCGCGGCGAACCAGTGTCGCACGGGAAACCCCGGCGGCCATCGGAAGTTCCGGGCCTGCTTCGACGGTCCGCCGCCGATGATCCAGCCTCCAGGTTCGGCTCGTGCTTTGATTCTCAATCGTGCCTCCGGCGAGATGGATGGCGCCGTCGATGAGATCTGAAATGGCGGCATCTGCGACCAGGGGCAGTGAATTCACGGCCCAGCCGACGCTGGTCGGTTCGCCGCCTCTTGGAACGGTGATGGTTTCAATCGCCGGCTCGCCGTCGCGATGTCCGCCGGCGACGACGATCCGATCGATGATCTCAGTGGTTTCGGGATCCGATCCGGTGGTCGTGAGTGCGGCGCCGATTCGGTGCCCGCCCATTTCGAAGGAGACTGACCAGGTGCCGGTCTCCGGATCGAAGAGGGTTCCTCGCCGCTGGTGCACCAGAAGCACCCGTCCGTCGGCGATTGCAATCGCGGAAGCGCCCTGAAGCGTGGAATCCGGGTCGAAGGGTGGCGGCGTTGGTCGTCGTCTCTCGGGGCGACGCGGATCGCAGATTTCCGCGGAGGCGAGCCATCGCCGTTCTTTGGGAAGACGTCCCGTCCATCCGCCGATCACCAGCAGCCGCTGCTCGTCGATCGCGATGGCCAGGGGCTCCGCTCGAGCTTCGAGGAGGGCGTTTCCGATCGGGGCCCAGCCGCGGCGAGGGTCGAGTGTTTGAACTGCAGCGGTGGCCTCCAGTCGATCGGTGAACCCACCGATCAAGGCGACGTGTCCATTCAGGAACGACCCCGCGGCCCCGGCGATCGGGACTCGGGGAACTTCCGCCGGCCGCCAATTCGCGGGTTGCATCGGTGGATCTTGAGATCGCCAGTGACGCATGCCGGCAGGGGCCAGCGTGACGCCGGGAATGACCCGGAGGAATTTTCGCCGTGAGTGTTGCACCACGCGACGTATCGGACCGACGCCCCGCACACTTGAACCTCGAGCGTGAACGCGGGTCTTGATTCGGGGAATGGGATCGATCAGGTCCCGGGAAAGACCGACCCCCAAGGCATGCGAACGGCTTTTCTAGTGCTTCTGGTGGTCGCCGGCGG
>CAJWFU010000458.1:0-2654 GCA_913031315.1 uncultured Phycisphaerae bacterium
GAGCAGTCCACGAGGAGACGGTGCAGTTCCAAATCGCCCCGCGGGTCAACGCCCTCGGACGGTTCGGCTCGGCGATGCCGGCGATCGAGTTGCTGTGCGAGATCGCGGACGATGACGCCGGCCGGGCCCGAGCGGGCACGATCGCATCGGGCATCACCCGTATCAACGAAGAGCGGCGAGAGGAAGAGCGGCGGATCATCGAGGAAGCGGCCACCCGGGCGGAATCCGAGGGTCAACTCGCCGATGACCATCCGATGATCGTGCTTGCCGCCCCCGGCTGGCGACGGGGCCTGGTCGGCCCCGCCTGCGCCAAACTCTCCGAACGTTTCGGCCGTCCGGTTCTGCTGATGGAGGCGTGTGAGGACGGCATGGCGCGAGGATCAGCACGCTCGATTCCGGGATATTCGATCCATGACGGGCTCATGTCCGCCTCTGAAGTCCTCGAGCGATTCGGTGGGCATGCGGCGGCGGCCGGTTTCAGCTTGCGAACCGACCGGGTGGAGGAACTACGAGCGGCGTTGGTCATCCACGCTCGTTCCGTTCTTGATGGGCGGGACGGCGGGCTCGTGCCCGTGACCGACATCGACTGCGTCGCCGCGGTGGATGAGGTCTCGACCGTCGAGGACATGCTCGGACTTCGAGTGTTCGCCCCGTACGGCCAGGGCCACCCGAAGCCCACGGTTCTGATCGAGGGAGTTCGTCCGATCGAGATTCGTTGGGTCGGGGGCGAGAAGGACACGCTGCAGCTGCAGATTCCCGCCGCGGGAAGAAGAACGGTGAAGGCGGTCTGGTTCCGAGTCGGGCGCCATCGTGACGAGATCGATGCCACCTTGCGGCAGGGGCTGGTGGACCTGGTGGTCAGTCCCGACATCAATCGTTGGCGTGGTCGAGCAGAGCCTCAGTGGATGATTCAGGACATCGGAGCGACCGAAGGGTGATCCGTTTCACGTTTCACCCCTGAGGGTGCCACGGTTCGTGGCGGCCGACCCTGGCCCGGTCAGAGGACGAGATTCTGCCCCGCGGTCATCTGGGGGAGAATCTGGCCCTCGAGATCCCGGGCCTCCAGCGCGGTGGCGGGGGCGATCTCGATCCGGCCTTCGACCACACCATCACCTGAACGTGGGATCGTCGCTCCGGCCTGTTCCATCCACCGAGCGGCCCGTTCGGTCTGCAACGCGTTGCTGCTTACCGCGCTGTCGGTGCCCTCGGCGTTCTTGATCGGTGCGAACTCCTCGATGCGATCGGTCTCGTAGACGAGTCCTCGCGCTGCGAAGTGGAGTGCGTCGAAGACGAACATCTCGAACTTCGTCGCGTTGGGCTCGGACGGCTCGACCATGTCTCCGGTGGTCGGGTTCCAGTGCGGGACCTTCTTTCGAGCCCGGTGAAAAGGAAGGCTGGCGGTTGATTCTCCGTCGGTCAGTCGATCGATGAAGTCGATCGAAAGCACGTGGATCGCGATCGAACCGGCGTTGAATCGGAGGCCGCCGGTCGGATCGGTCTCTTCCGAAAGGCCATCCGGGAGGTCGCTGTATTCGATGACCTCGGTTCGACCATCGACACTGCAGAACACGCCGACCTTCTCGCCGGGCCCCGCCTTGGGCACCATCTTGCTCGACATTTCCCCCGAAGATTCCGGATGCCCGAGGTGAAGGCCAACGAAGAGCGGATCGATGGTCCGCACGGTGGGGTTGTCGACCTGGAAGTACGAAAGCTGTCGGACTCCCCGGCTGCGGGCGTGTTCGAGGGCGCCGCTTCGACGCAAGGCGCGAAGGGAGCCGCCGTGTCCGTCGGGATTCACCGCGATCACGCCCGGTGCCGCCAGCATCATCCGGCCGTCGTCATCGATCGCGGGCATGACACCTTGGGGAAACATGAGGATCGATTCGGGGTGACGACCGAACCAGTTGTTGTCCTGGAAGAACGCGCGGGTGTCGGCGTCGTTCAAGGGACTGGTCATGAGGTACCAGGGGGTCTCGACGCCGTATTTCTCGTCGATCGCGGAGAGTTCTTCGGCGAAGACGCGAAACAGGGGCTTGCCGGTGATCGGCGTCGCGGGGAAGGTGCCCTTGGGGCCTTTCCAACCGAGCCGTGTGCCTTGGCCACCGGCGACGGTGAAGGCGGCCACGCCTCCGGCTCGGATCAGTTCTTCGCCCGCGGCGCGATGGGCTTCCTCGTTCTCGGGTCGTCGTGGCACCACCGGTGCGGGTTCGATGGAGGCAGTCGTCGGGTTCGCGCCGGCAGGGTCGGCATCACCGGCGATCAGGGTGGCCATTTCGTCGAAGTCGATCGACGTCACCTGGTCGATGAATCGAGTCACCGCCGCAGCGTCGGCGGGATCATCTTCCTCGTCGGAGCTCAATACAATAACCTCCTTGTTCTTTTCAGCCTCTTCGCGGCGTTTTTCGATCTGGGCAGCAACGTCAATTTCATCTACAATTTGGACTTCCCCTGCCGCACCAGAAGAACTGGACGAGGAGCTGGAAGAAGAACTGGAAGACGAGCTGGAAGAAGACAGCCTCGAGCACCAGCTGTTCGGCGAGCTACTGCAGCAAGTGGAGGCTTACTAATGGCGCCCTGGACATATCGAAAGGTTCTCAACAAAGGCTTCACCCCGTGCTGGTACATGACAGATCACGGAAGCCGAGTCGCTTGGA
>CAJWFU010000459.1:0-2649 GCA_913031315.1 uncultured Phycisphaerae bacterium
GTAGTCGCCCTGGAGGATCGGGTCCCGCTTGTGCTCGTGGCATCGAGCACAGGCGACCGACATTCCCATCATTCCGCGGCTCACCACGTCAAGGATCGAGTCAAGGTCGTCGTTCTTCGCCAGTTCGACGTCGGTGGGTTCGTCGTCCCAGATACCCAGCCGGTAGAAACCGGTCGCGGTGAGGGTGGAAAGATCCCGATCCGGGAGCTCGTCGCCGGCGATCTGTTCGGTGAGGAAACGATTCCACGGCATGTCCTCGTTGATCGCGTCGACCACCCAATCCCGATACCGCCAGGCTTCGGGCTTGATGCGGTCACGTTCGTAGCCGTCGGTGTCGGCGTAACGGACGGCGTCGAGCCAGTGTCGTGCCCACTTCACCCCGTGCTGCGGGGAATCGAGGTAGCGATCGATCATGCGTTCGTACGCGTCCGGTCGTTGGTCCTCGAGGAAGGAATCGACTTCCTCCGGCGTCGGAGGCAGACCGGTCAGGTCGTACGCGACCCGACGGACCAGTGTCGTTCGATCGGCTTCGGGTGCTGGTCGTATTCCGGCGTCCTCGAGCTGCTTCAAGATGAACGAGTCGACGGGATTCCGAACCCATGATGAGTCGGCCACCGTCGGAATCGCGGGTTGAACCAGTGGTTGCCAGGCCCACCAGTCACCACCATCCGGAATGGTCCGGGCTTCGAAGGCGTCGGCCGGAAGATCGGTGCCGATGCCGTCCGCCCAGGTCGAACCTTCAAGCACCCATTCGGTGAGGATGGAAATCTCATCGTCGTCCAGCCGTCCGCTCGGCGGCATCTGGTAGTCGTCCGATTTCCAGGAGATCATCTCCAGCAGGAGACTTTCAGCCGGATCGACTCCGTCGATGGCCGGCCCACGATCGCCTCCCTGAAGGAGTCCCGCTCTGGCATCGATGCGGAAGCCTCCTCGGACCCGCTCGGCCCCTCCATGGCATGGCAGGCATTCGCGTTCGATGATCGGCCAGGCCTGCGATTCGAAGAACTGCGACTTCTCCACGATCGAGTCGTGTTCGTCCTGAGGGCTTCCAACGGCACCACTGGTGATGGCGAGCGCCGACAGTACGACAGCGGTACGCGTGGGCCTGGCAGATCTGGGCATGAGAGCGGCTCCGGGAATTCGGACCGCCTCAGTGTAGGTTCGCCACCTCGAGATCAGAACCCCTGATCTTCCGGTACGGAGAAAACGTTCGTGTGCCGGGACATCGACGGAACGAGTTCACGGTGCGGGGCGGTCGGGCTGTCGACGCATTCGTTTCACCGGGAAGGCGAGGATCTCCCGTGTGGAGAGCGTCGCCACCAGGTCATCCATCGCGACGGGTTGATATCGCCAGCAGTCCACGCCCACATCGGTGGCGCGACCGATTTCTTCGAGCCGGCCGTGGGTATGGCCGTAGAGATGGAGAGATCCACTTCGATTTCCCTGCCAACTCCTCAATGGGTAGTGGCTGCAGACGATTCGGTGGCCTTTGGCCGGCCATCGGAAGGAGAGGAGATCGTGGGTGGATTCGAAGAGTCGGTCGAATCGTGCATGGCGAGGATCATGATTCCCCCGGACGAGCACGATGCGGTCGACCGAGAGTCGTTCACGGATTCTTCCTGCGGTTCGGACTTTTTCCTTCCGCGAATCAAGATCACCTACGAAGTCCCCCAGGTGCAGAAGGAGGTCTTCCGGGCCGAGGACCTCGTTGATCGCATCGATGAATCTCGCCTCCATTTCGGCGGTATCCGTGAAACGACGGTCGTAACGGGTGCAGGCGTCCGCCTGGCCGAAGTGGGTGTCGGCGGTGACGAACACCCGGCCGGAGGTCTCGAGGGGATGGTGAGGCATCGTGGGTATTCAACCAGATCCGACGGTCGGATTGGAGTTCACTCGAGGGTGTCTCGGTCACGAAGTCTGCGGAGCTCGATGCCGAGAAGATTGGCAACCGCTTCCCGGGGTCGAGAACGGGATTCCAATCGAACGACGACGGTTCCTCCGTCTCGGATTTCAAGGATGCCCACGTCGTGCCGTTGGAAATCCTGCCAGTTCTCCGTGGCTTCGATTCGACCATCGACCATCTGATCGCCGATCATGATTCGAATGGGGGTGCCCGAATATCGCCGAGGACAGGCGGTTCGGATTTGGACGAGCCAGCGACCGGGCCGGTCGATGGTCGCACTCCATTCCAAGGCGTCTTCGACTCGATTCCAAAATCCCCAGGTCGTCCGGCCTTCGGGACCGAGTTTCTCCCGGCGAATATTGGTGCCGTCGGGATAGGCATCTTCGGCGTCGAGCCGGATGACGCCCTTTCCATCCGGCGTGGCGGTGATGCGGTAGCTGCAGAGGCGATCGGCGAGGCTGTCGTCATCGAGGTGGTCCTGTTCCTCGATCCTGGCGAGCGATTCCTCCACTCGTTCCCAGGGAATCATCACCATCGAGGTTCGGGATCGTCGGGCGACGATCCAACCACTCATTCGACCATCGAGATCGATCACCGGCCCACCGATCGATTCGAGCGGGCGATCCGCGTCGATGAGATGCACGACTCCGAAGCCACTGCTGACCCGGCTGGTACCGGTGGAGGTGTTGCTTGGAACCCCGATGCGACTGGTGTCGGGTCGGAGTCCCAGATCCAGATCCAGTCTC
>CAJWFU010000460.1:0-2646 GCA_913031315.1 uncultured Phycisphaerae bacterium
AATGCTGTACCTCGAACGTGAAACTCGCGTCGTTGATGTGAAGCTTTTCGACCGCTTCCCGCAGGCCTTCGAAGTCGCTCCGCTTTCCGCCTTCGCCGCTGCCGGTCGCGGGATAGAAATCACAGAAGACCATCTGCTTCGGTTCTTCGTAGCCAGGGAGGGCCTCGGGGGCCGGGTCGTACTCGAGGGTGACGGTGTCACCGACGCGGACGTCTCCCAACGACTTGATGGCCGCGACCACGTATCCGACCTCGCCCTGGGCGATCTTCTTGAGCTTCTGCGGGAACGGGGTGTATCGCCCGAGTTCGGTCACCGTGAAGGTTCGGCCGGTACCCATCATTCGGATCTTGTCGCCGACGGAGATGTCTCCGTCGAAGACTCGGACGAAGACCACCACCCCGCGATAGTCGTCGTAGTTGGAGTCGAAGATGAGGGCCCGGAGTTTGTTTGTGCTGGGCGGAGGCGGGTCGGGAAGTTTTTCGCAGATCGTGTCCAGAAGGTCCGAAATGCCCTGGCCTGACTTCGCACTGACGTAGATCGAATCTTCCGCCGCGAGGCCCAGGACCTGCTCGATCTCCATCGCCACGCCGTCCGGATCGGCGGCAGGGAGGTCGATCTTGTTGACCACCGGGATCAACTCGAGGTTGTTCTCGACCGCCAGGTAGGCGTTGGCCACGGTCTGGGCCTGCACGCCCTGGGTCGAGTCGACGACCAGCACCGCTCCCTCGCAGGCGGTCAACGCACGGCTCACTTCGTAGGTGAAGTCGACATGGCCCGGGGTGTCGATGAAATTCAGCTGGTAGGACTCGCCCTGATACTCGTGGGTGACCGTCACGGCCGACGATTTGATCGTGATGCCTCGTTCACGCTCCAGATCCATGGAGTCGAGCATCTGATCCTTGCCGGTCCGTTGGTCCACGGCCTTGGTGGCGTGCAACAGTCGATCGGCAAGAGTGCTCTTGCCATGGTCGATGTGCGCGATGATGGAGAAGTTCCGAACCTTCACCGCTGCGAATCCTCCAGGATTCGATCGGGGTCGTCGAACGTCGACGGAATCCCTTTCGAGTCGTACATCGTAGCGGACGCGTCGGTGTGGCCGCACTCCGGACATGCCGCTCCGGGAGTCGTGGGGGGCAGTCGGTGCCCGCAACGTCCGCATACGGGGATGCCCTGGTCCCTCAAAACCGCATGAACGTGGGGTACGTAGGTCAGATTCATGGCCACCACGAACGCCACGTGCTGGAGGGCGAAGAAGAAGGTGGCGGTCGCCATCGTGGTGAGGAGCAGGGCGGAAGTATCCCCCGAGGAACTCTTGTAGAGGCCTGGAAAGAGCCACATGAAGCCCAGCAGCAGGAACAGGGGAGCGAACGAAATGAGGTTGAAGAGGACCAGGTCCCTCGGCCGGCGGAGCATCCTCAGGTTCGCTCGCCAATGAAACCCCCATCGCTCTCGAAGTGTGGGTCGAAACGAGGAATCGTGGAATTTCGGCCAGGTCAGGTTCATTGCTGGACCGAGGGTACCCACGCCGTGGTGCGTCCTGCAACGGTGGTGATGTCGATGGGTTCCCCCCGGCGGGTGGAGGCACCCTCCGGCCGTCCCCATCGTTCGTGAAAGAGCCAGGTTCGTGGAAATCGGGCGGAAACCGAATCGACTTCCACGGCTTTGGCGATGATCGCCCCCAACTTCCTGCGGATCACTTCGATCTCCGCATCCTCGAGGTCGCGGACCCGCCGCTGGGGTGCGACCTTGGCCTGGTAGAGGATCTCGTCCGCGATCCAGTTCCCGACGCCCGCGGTGAACGATTGATCCAGAAGTCGCCCCTTGATGGTCGCGGCGCGGCGGCCGAGTTTCTCACGGAATTCGGCCCGGCCCGGAAGGTCGAGAAGTGGGTCGAACCCGAGATTCGAGACGGGCGGTTCCGCTCGGGGGTCGTCTCGCATTCGGATTCGCCCGAACCGGCGAGGATCAGGCATGGCCAGGCGGCGTCCGTCCTCGAATTCCAGTTCGATCTTGCAGAAGCGGGGGCGGTCCTCTTCGTTGTCGTACCCGTGGAGGGCCCCCGTCATACCAAAGTGCAGAAGCAAGGCCGGTCCCTGGTCGAATTCCAGCCAGAGCTGCTTGCCGTGTCGGCAGGCGGCGGTCACCGTGCGGCCTCGTAGTCGTCTCGAAACGGTGGCCGGGGACTGATCTGCGAAGACGATCCGGTCATCGGCGCACCGGGTGTTGCGAATCGTGCGGCCGACCGCCACCGACTCGGCGATCCGGCGGCCTCGTTCGACTTCAGGGAGTTCTGGCATCGGTCGGGGATCCGGGGCGGGCGTGGGGGCTTCGCCGGAGTCAGGTCCCGGCGGACTGCTTGTCAGGTTCGATCGAATCGGCCTCGGGATTCGCGGTCGTGGGCTTCGCCGCCGGTGGCGCGCCGGACGAGGCCACCGAGGGCTACGTGATGAGCCTGCATATCGGGCTGGGTTTTTTCGTCTTCCTGGTGGTGATCTGGCGCGTGGCCTATCGGCTCTATGAAGGCTTCAAGGCCAACACCGCCAGCACCGCCCCGGAGCGCTGGCTGGCCTGGGCGGTGCACCGCCTGTTGCTGGTGGCGTTGGTGGCGCAGGTGATCACGGGGCCGCTGTATCTGTTCACCGAAGG
>CAJWFU010000461.1:0-2642 GCA_913031315.1 uncultured Phycisphaerae bacterium
CCCGAGCCTCACCCGGGATGTGATCGAAGGCATGCCGATGGGCCAGCCCCAGCATGCCGGCGAAGTGGTGGGAGACGATTCGATCCAGATCCAATATCGACCCGGTGTGGGATCCGCCCTGTTGACGATTCTCGCCGGCCCCGAGGAGGGTCGTCTGAGGCTCATCAGCTCGGTCGGCGTGGACGAACCCGAGATCATGGATCTCCCGGTGGGCATGCCGATCTCCTTGAGCGGTGGACTCGAGCTCGAGGTGGATCGTTTCGAGCCACGGGCCCTGTTCGTCACCAAGCCGTTCATCGTGCCGATGGAACAACGAGCTCGCGATGCCAAGGAATTCTTTTCCCGGCTGAGGGTCTCCTCGCCGTCGACCTCGCCGACCTGGCTTCGATACCACATGTATCCGTTCGACGGGCCGGAGTGGACGCTTCGGCGTCACGTCTACGACCCGAACGTGGTCACCCTCGCCGATGGTCGCGAGATCGAGCTCCTGTTCGGCCGGAGGCGAGTGCCGCTCCCCACGGAGGTGTCGCTCGAGGAGTTCGTTCTCACCTCGCACATCGGTGACTTCGATGGTGACACCTCGAACATCCGAGACTACACGAGCATGCTGCGATTCCGGGATCGCCGGGGAGAGCCGTGGACCGAACCGATGCCGGTCAGCGTGAACGCGCCGGTCGAGCATGATGGATACTGGTATTTCCAGGCCCAGTGGGATCCGCCGGATGAACCCCGATTCCAAGGCGACGTCGCCAGCTCCGGTCTCAACTACACGGTGCTCGGCGTCGGGAATCGCAACGGTGTCTACATCCAGCTCCTTGGCTGCGTGATCGCGGTCATCGGCATGGGATACGCCTTCTACGTCAAGCCCGTCCTCAAGCAACGGCGCCGTCGCGCGATCTACGATCTCGCCGCCGCCGGAACGGAGACGACCTCGTGATCCGATCCTTCATTCAGTTCGTCGCCATCCTTCCGCTTCTCTGCAGCGGCGCGATCTTCGCCGCACCGCAGGACGCCGAAGCCCCTCCCAGCTTCCACGAGCAACTCGAACTGGCACCTCTGGGTGCGATGGCGGTGCACGTTCAGGGACGCATCAAGAGCCTGGGGTCGCACGCCAACGCCATGATGGATGCGGTCAGCGGTCCGCGTTCGATCGCGGGGCAGTCTCCGACCTTCACGTACCTCGACATGCTTTTTCGCCCGGATGCCTATCGCAACGCAGACTGCATCTACATCAAGAACAAGCTGGTCCGGAACGTCATCGCGGATGCGATCGAGACCGAGGATCCCGAGCTCGCCGTCCGCATGGAAGGTTTTCGAACGTCCGGCCTCGTGTCTCCGGCCTTGCTCGAACGACCCGAGGTCACCCCGTTGCTCCGCCGCATGGAGTCGGATCTGATCCGGACCGCCAAGCAGACGGACGCGATCAAGTCCGCCCGCGCCGTGATGTCGCCAAGTTTCCTGCTCGACCGACTTCGAGTCATTCCGCCGGGTGTGGATGTCGATGACGGGCCCTGGCACGGACTGGCGGAGATCATGTTCCTCCCTCAGGAAAATGGTTCTCTGGACGTGGCCCTCGAGGGCCTTCCGGAGCAGGATCCGATCCCCGGCATCGACGAGAAGCTCCAGCGTCAGGCCGCCGGATCCTGGAGAGATCTGGTCAACGCGTGGACCGCCGGTGACGTTTCGGGGGTCAACGGGGCGGCGGTGGCGCTGGCGGGCCGGGTTCGCGAGATGAACCCCGACGCCTACCCCTCGGTCGAACGATTGTCCTGGGAGAACTGGTACTTCGAAGCCGATCAGCTCACCCGAGGCTGGCTGATCTACATGTTCTCGATCGTCCTGTTGCTACTGGGCACCATCTACCGCTGGCGTTGGGCGATGATGTCCGGAATGGCGGTGTTCATCGGCGCCTTCGGACTTCAGACCTTCGCGGTCGGACTTCGATGGTGGATCAGTGGACGCTGGCCGAATTCCAACATGTTCGAGGCGGTGACCACCGCAAGCTGGTTCGGAGTCCTTTGCGCCCTGCTCCTCGAGGCGGTCTATCTGAGACGAACCGCCTTCCGAGGACTCGTCCCCCTGGGTGCCGCCGCCACCGCGATGGTCGCCTTGATGACCGCCCACTTCCTGCCCGTCTACCTCAATCCGAACATCTCCAACATGATGCCGGTGCTGCATGATGTGTGGTTGTACATCCACACCAACGTGATCATCTTCAGCTACGCGCTCATCTTCATGGCCTCGGTCACGGCGAGCATGTATCTCGCGTATCGGGTGATCGGTGGCAAGGCCGTCTACGCCCGAGCGGGCGGGGCGGGGGCCCTGGTCCTCGCCGGACCGGACGGCCACACGCTCGCCGACCTTGATGATGCGGCAGCGCCTGCTCGACGGCGAGAACGATTCGGAGAGATCCTCGACGGCACGACGATGCTGCTGATGGAGCTGGCCTTCGTGCTGCTCTGGGCGGGAATCGTGATGGGTGCCATCTGGGCCGACCACTCCTGGGGTCGCCCCTGGGGCTGGGATCCCAAGGAAGTCTTCGCCCTCAACACCTTCGTCATCTTCGCGATCCTGGTGCACGTTCGATTGAAGTCCCGGGACAAGGGTCTCTGGACCGCGGTCCTGGCGGTCATCGGCTGCGG
>CAJWFU010000462.1:0-2624 GCA_913031315.1 uncultured Phycisphaerae bacterium
CGAACAGGACGGCGCGCAGGCCTTCACCTTCCGCGGAGATGACGATGTCTGGGTGTACATCGACGGCCGACTGGTCATTGATCTCGGAGGGGTGCACAGCGCACTGGAGCAGACCGTGTCGCTGGACCGCCTTTCCCTGGAGGACGGCAAGGACTATGCCCTCAGCTTCTTCTTCGCGGAACGCCATCGCACCCAGTCGAACTTCCGCATCACGACCAATCTGAAGCTCGAAACCATCAACCTCCCCACCGTGACCGCGGCTTACGACTGATCGCCCGGCTCGATGGACGAACGATTCTCCCCGTGAACACCGCAACCCGACGTCGGAGACGTCGGGTTGCGGTCTTTCCTGCGGCTGGCGAACCGGCTGGTCTAGTAGACCTCGAGCATGCAGCGGTGGGTCGGTCGAACGTACCGCTTGATGTCGGGCCCCTTCCATTCGTCAGGGGCGATTCCAGCGATCTCGTCCTTCATCTTCAGATACGGACCTCCGACCCCGAGCTTGGCCATCGTCTGGAAGACTCCGGTCTGCATGCCGGCGAGCCCGCAGATGTAGACCAGGGTCCGATCCCGTCGCAGCAGATCCTCGTGAAGCCGCACTTCTCGATCGAGAAAATGGTGGATGTAGCCCTGTGGCGAGCCGTCAGGACGCAGCTCCCGACTCACCACCTTGTGGTAGTGGAAGTTCGGATGCTTCTTTTCAAGCTTGCTGAAGAGTTCGTCGTAGAGCAGATCGGTCGAGTACGGAGCCCCCATGACCAGATGGACCTCACTCTCGACCGGACCGGCCGGACCTTCGAGAAGATCCAGAACCATCCCCCGAAACGGAGCGACCCCGGTCCCGGTCGCCATCATCAGATAGTCGTGGCGATCAGGCTCCTGGGGCAGCACGAATCGCTTGCCCACGGGGCCGGTCACCTGGACCTCGTCGCCGGGGCGGAGATCGCAGACGTAGTTCGAACAGACGCCGAGATACAGGCCGCGCTGCTCCGAATCCCCGCTCTCCTCCGGCCGGAACTCGTCGATGACCCGCTTGCACGTCGTCGAGAGGATCTTGCCATCTCCATCCTCGCCTCCGGTGGGAGATGCGATCGAATACAGCCTGACCTTGTGCGGCTTGCCGTTGTGATCGACCCCCGGAGGCACGATCCCGAAGCTCTGCCCCGCCTTGAAGGTGCCTTCGATCGGGGTGCCCGCCACGTCGATGCAGACGTGCCGGATGAAACTCGCCGATTTCCCGCGGAGACAGATCTCGTTGCGGGTCACCACTCCGGTGACCGGTGCGGTCGGGGGTACGAGGTGCATTTCAACGTCGACGAGCGTGGGGTCGAATGCTGGGTCGTGAACGGGTTGGACAGCGGTCATCGCTTCGATTCCTTGGAGGACTTTCTTTCGGTCACGGCCTTCCGCTTCGCGGCCGGCTTCTTCTTCGTCTTCTTTCCGGACTTCCCGCCGGATGCGGACTTTCGCTTTCCTGGAGCGGAAACACCCTTGGCGGACGGCTCGGTCATCGAACGAGCGTCGAGCAGAGCGTCAAGCCGATCCGGATCGAGGTCCGTTCGCTCCAGGGCGATCTCTCGAATCGAAGCCCCCCGGGCGTGGGCTTCCTTGGCGATCGCCGCCGCGTTCTCGTACCCGATTTCCGGAGCCAGACAGGTGCAGTTCATCAGACTCTGTTCGACGTATCCCTCGACCACCTTCCGGTCGAGTTCGAGCCCGTCGATGCACTTGTCCTGCAGCATCGCCGCCGCATTCGCGAGCATTCGCACCGAGTCGATGAACGACCAGGCCATCATCGGCATGGCGACATTGAGCTGCAGAAGCGAACCGGTGCCCCCGAATCCTCCAAGGGTGATGGCGGTGTCGTGCCCCACGACCTGGCATGAGACCTGAATCACGCTCTCACAGATGACCGGATTGACCTTTCCCGGCATGATCGAAGAACCCGGCTGGGTGGCCGGCAGCACCAGTTCGCCGAGACCGCAACGAGGCCCCGATCCGAGCCAACGAATGTCGTTGGCGATCTTGGAAAGGCTCGTCGCGATGGTTCGAAGTTCGCCCGAGGCCTCGACCACGCAGTCTCGAGTCGCCTGAGCCTCGAAGTGATTTCGAGCTTCGGTGAAACGAACTCCCAGACGCCTGGAGAGACGACTGCAGACTCGAGCGCCGAACTCGGGATGCGTGTTGATGCCGGTGCCGATGGCGGTGCCACCGATCGGCAGATTGCCGGACAACCGGGCGATCGCCCGCCCGGCCCTGATGATGGATTCCTCGATCTGGGCGGCAAAGCCGGAGAACTCCTGCCCCACGCGCATCGGGGTGGCGTCTTGCAGGTGGGTGCGACCGGTCTTCACCACTCGATCCCACTTCCTCGCCTTCTTCGCCAACCCCTTTTGAAGTCGCTTCAGCGACGGAACCAGCGAGCGCTCGATCGCCATCGCCCCGGCAACCTGCATCGCGGTCGGAAAGGTGTCGTTGCTGCTCTGCCCCTGATTGACATGGTCATTGGGGTGAACCGGTTCGCGACTGCCGAGCGGGTTGCCCGCCGAGAGGCACGCGAGGTTGGAGATCACCTCGTTGACGTTCATGTTCGTGCTGGTTCCCAAACCCGTCTGATAGACGTC
>CAJWFU010000463.1:0-2616 GCA_913031315.1 uncultured Phycisphaerae bacterium
CGAGATCATCAAGAACAAGCTGGTCCGCGACATGAAGGTCGGCGTCACCGTCGGCAAGCCCCGCGTCTCGTACCGCGAAACGATCCTCAGCGAAGCCAAGGACGTCCGCGGCCTGTTCAAGAAGCAGACCGGTGGTCGTGGTCAGTTCGGCGATGCGGTTCTCACCGTGAGCCCCATCACCGAAGAGGAAGCCGCGGAACAGGAACTCAAGTACAAGAACGGCGTGGTCTTCGTCGACAAGATCGCCGGCGGCGTGATTCCCCGCGAGTTCATCCCGTCGGTCGAGACCGGTGCCCGGAACGCCGCGGTGAGCGGTGTCCTCGGCGGCTACCCGCTGATCAACATCAAGGTGGAGCTGGTGTTCGGCTCCTATCACGATGTCGACTCCAGCCAGGTGGCATTCGAGCAGGCTGGTTCGCTGGCCTTCCGCGAAGCGGTCATGAAGGCCAAGCCCGCCCTCCTCGAACCGATCATGAAGCTCTCGGTCACCACCCCGGACGAGTACTTCGGCACCGTCTCCGGCGACATCTCCAGCCGCCGTGGACACATCGTCGACTCCGAACTTCGGGGCGTGGTCCGGATCATCACCGCGGAAGTCCCGCTTTCCGAGATGTTCGGCTACACCACCACCCTGCGGTCGATGACCCAGGGACGCGCGACCAGCTCGATGGAGCCGGCCGAGTACCGCGTGATGCCCGACAGCTTGAAGGAAGCCGTCCTCGCAGAGGGCTGATTCTCTTCGCTTCCAATTGATTCCCGATCTCCAACGGGGCCGCGACCATCGGGTCGCGGCCCCGTTTCTTTTCGACGAATTCGACGTGTCCCGCCTCGCGGGCCAAGAGTGCTAGGCTGGGGAACATGGCCAACGATTCCGCCATCGAGACGACCGAGGAATTCCGGGGCGAGTACGAACTCGCGCTCGAAAACTGGCTGCATCGTCGATTCGCCGGACTGTGGGGAACCCTCTTCGCGATCGAACTCGCGCTCACCGCGCTCTGGTCGTTCCCGCTCATCAGCCGGATCAACGAGCAGGGATTCGAAGCCGCGGCCGCCATCTCCCCGGTCCGACTCGTCCCCCCCCTCTCGCTTCTGGTCCTCGCCTTCTTCCGCTTCCGGGTCATGCCACGACTCCAGGAACGGGAGGCGATCATCCGAGCGGCAACGAGGATGATCATCTGCCTGGGATTTCTGGACCTGATCGCCACGCTCCTCCCGGATGTCGCCGCGACCGGCATCCTCGGCATCTACTTTCTCCATCTGGTCTCAAGCCTCTTCCTTCCCTGGCGCCCGCTCGACTCGCTCCGCCCGATGGTGCCCTTGA
Organism: uncultured Phycisphaerae bacterium; assembly: GCA_913031315.1. GTDB lineage: Bacteria > Planctomycetota > Phycisphaerae > Phycisphaerales > SM1A02. The sequence continues at coordinate 1,322 of CAJWFU010000463.1, forward strand.
TGGTCGCGTGGCTCGGTCTGAGAATCTTCTTCGGGGAATCGGGGAATCCAACCGGACTGCTTCTCGCGCTCAGCCTTGCCCCCCTCGGCCTGTTACCCGGGCTCGGGGTCTGCGCCTTTCGGATGTGGACCTGGAATCGAAGATTCCGAACCGCGGCCCTGGCGCGAGGCTTCGGCGTCCTTCGCCGGGAGGTCAAGCAGGCTCGACGGATCCATGAATCACTGTTTCCGTCGCCGATCAAAGAGGCCGACTTCACCTTTGACTTTCGGTTCCGGCCGATGCGCGACCTCGGCGGCGACTTCATCCACGCTTCTCGAAATCCCAGTGGTCGCCTTCGAGTGGTTCTGGTGGACGTCACCGGCCATGGACTGACCGCGGCGATGACCGTCACCCGGCTCTCCGGTGAGATCGAACGCGTGGTCGCGGAAGATCCCGACCTCGGGCCCGCCGCGATCCTCGTGGCGTTGAACCGCTACGCCAATCTGGTCCTCAGCCAGCATTCGATCTTCGCCACGGCGATCGCCGCCGAGCTTGATCCGTCCGATGGGACGCTTCGCATCGCCAATGCCGGTCACCCACCGGCGTTTCTTCGACCCCGCGAAGGCATGGTCGAATCCATCGAATCTTCCGGCATCATCCTCGGCGCTCTTGAATCCGACGAATACGAGTGCGAAGAGACGCGGCGAACGCTCGACCCTGGCGACCTGCTCCTCCTGTACACCGACGGCTTGATCGAAACTCGAGATCGATCCGGAAGTCAGCTGGGAATCAATCGGGTCTTCGAAGCGATGAAGCGCATCCCGGCCCCACCATCGTGGACCGATCACATCACCTCGCTCGCCGATGCCCATCGTTTCGGGCCGCCGGAAGACGACCTTCTGATCGCGACCATCGCCCTCCATCCCGAAGCCATCCAATCCGAAAGACCATCCACCTCCGATTCGGATGATCGAGAAGCATGATGGACGACCGTGACCTTCTTTCGCGTGCCGCCAGACTCGCACTTCGCGGACACGGGCACGCCGAGCCGAATCCATCCGTGGGCTGCATCATCGCCGACCGGAATGGCCGCATCGCCGGACGTGGACGAACCCAGCGACCTGGTGGTCCCCACGCAGAGGTCATGGCCCTTCGTCAAGCCGGCGATGACGCTCGTGGGGGCACCGCCTGGGTCACACTTGAACCCTGCAATCATCACGGTCGAACTCCACCCTGCGTGGAAGCCCTCCTCGCCGCAGGCATCGCTCGAATCGTCGTCGGCACCGTCGATCCCAATCCCCTCGCCGCCGGTGGCA
>CAJWFU010000464.1:0-2607 GCA_913031315.1 uncultured Phycisphaerae bacterium
GCGACCGCGAGCAGGGCCAGCGATCGAAGGTTTCTTTGGGGCAGTTGGAGGAACTCGGTGGCGACCGCGGCCGCTTCCGGCGTCCGAACGCGGATCAGAGCCTCGAGAAGCATCGCCGCCTGGGTCAGGTCCTTGTTCTCGATCGCCACTCGGAGCCGTTCCGCCAGTTCCTCGGGGTTGGTTCTCCCGAGGCTGGTGGCCACCACGATTCCGGTCTCCATCATGTTGCTGCTCTGGCGGGAGATCACGCGATCGAGGATTCGCTCGGCGAGGGGTCGCGGGATGGAATCGGCATCCTGGTTGAGAATCCAGCGGATCGTCGGCACATGGCCGAGGGCGACCACCGCCCGGGCGGCTTCCAACCGATCTTCGGGCGGGGCGAGAATCATGGTTCGTACCGCCGCCGGCAGCGGGTCGTTGGACGCCAGTTGGTCGGCGAGGGTGTCCGGTGCGGGAACCTCTGCGATGACCAGGAGGAGGGCGGTGGGAATCATTCGGGGGGCGGGGGTCGCCGCCGCCAGCCGCTTCCAGGCCGGGACGCCTCGCTCGGGATCGAGTTCGAGCTGGCTGAGCACGGCCGACGCTCTCAAGGCATCGTCTTCCGAGCGTTCCTCGCACATCGTGGCGATCACGGTCAGCGCGTCGACCAGTCCGAGTTTGCTGGCGATCGCCAGGACTTCGAAGAGGATCCGGTCCTGTTCGGACTTCGATCGATTCTTTCGCTCCGTGAGCCCATCGAGCCAGGCTGCGACCGCTCCCGGGCGGCTTTCTTCGAGGCTGATCGCCGCAATGCCGCTGGCTACTTCGGGGGCCGCATCGTCGGAGAGAAGGGGAGCGAGTCGATCGGGATCCGGGACCGACGCGAGGAGGATCGCCCGGGCTGAGGGTGATAACGAGGGGTCGGTGGCGAGCAGCGCGGTCGCAAGCTCGGAATCCATCTGGCCATCACCGAACAGGGAGACCACCAGGGCACTCCGGATTGGATTGGTACCGACTCGTTTCATGATCCGGATCGGATCGGCGCCGCGATCGATGAGGGCCCGCCCGGCCACCACTCGCATGGTCGGCGCCTGGTGATCCAGGAGGCCTTCAAGCAGAAGATCGAGGCTCGGCGGATCGAACTTGATCAGTCGTTCGAGTGGCCCGGGATTCCCGAGGCCGCCGACGGATTGCTGCAGGACCGAAACACTGAGTTCGACCGGTTCGATCCGTCCGTAGGGATTGTTGCCCTGAGCCCAGGTGGTCGCAGCCACGAGAAGGGCAAGCAACCTTCCGGTCAGCTTCGGCCGGAACCAATTCGATCGGAGTCTCGGGCGAGCGGTTCCGGTCGAAGGACATGCGATCATCGTCATTCCCGGAGTGTACGGCCCCGGGCTGGTCAGCCGCGGCGGAGTGACCGCCGGATCTCGTCCACGAGGTCACGGAGCCCGATCGGCTCGCCGGCCGATGAGGGGACCATTTCGTCCGCTTCCAACTGGCGACGGATTCGGCGGTCCGCCGTGTGGACGGTCGAATGCGTGGTCCGACCGAGCGCGGTGGCGATCTCCGGGAAGCAGGCATTGGTCATCTCGCGGGCGAGATAGGCGCACAGTCCGCGGGCAAGCACCACTCGGCGATGGCGTCCGGTCGACAGGAGTTCATCCCGATCAACCCCGACCGCTTCGCAGACCACTTCGATGATGTTGGCGAGTCGGATCGGTCGCCCGCCACTCGAGGTGGATTCGTCACCGAGCGCCCGTTGCACCGCGATCGAGCCGATCTCTCGTTCGCCTTCGATGCCGTCGATCCGGGCCAGGGCATCCAACCGAGCGAGGCCACCGAGCAGTTCTCGAACCGAACCGACGCACCGCGAGGCGAGGGTGTCGGTCGCGGATTCGCTGAGTCGCATGCCTCGTTCGGCGGAGAGCCGCTTGGTCAGGCGCACTCGGAGTTCTCGGTCGGGGCGTTCGACCTGCACGACCATGCCGGACAGGAAGCGGCTGGTCAACGGTCCACTGAATCGATTGACGGTTCGGGGGTGAGCATCACTGGCGACCACGATGGTGGCGCCCCGCATCGCGAGCTGATCAAGGGTGTGGAGGAACTCGCTCTGGGTCGAACTCTTGTTGGAAAGAAACTGGACGTCGTCGATGGCCAGCAGGTCGAGTCTGCGGAGTCCCTTGCGAAAGGCATCCAGTTCACGATGACGCACCGCATGGATGTACTCGTTGGTGAACTGCTCGCCGGTCAGGTAGCGGACCTTCGACCGTCGATCGACTTCCTGTCGCCGTCCGCAGAGGCCTCGCAGCAGATGGGTCTTCCCGATGCCGCAGTCACCATGAATGAACAGGATCGATGCCGCACCTTCAAGATCCTCCGCGACTCGGCGGGAGGCGTCGAGTGCGAGACGATTCGATTCTCCGGTCTCGAACGTGACCAGGTTGGGGCCGGATTCGCGGCGTCGACTCGCCGGCCGCCGGGCGGTGTCCCGGCGAGGGGCGGGAGCGCGGACGTTCGTGTCTTCCGTCAGCTCCCCCTTGCGTGCTTCAGCCGGGGTTTCCGCCGGCTCGGTCGACCGGGTGCCCGGTCGACTTCGAACTTCCAATCGGACCTGGGCGGTGTCGCCCA
>CAJWFU010000465.1:0-2601 GCA_913031315.1 uncultured Phycisphaerae bacterium
AAGGTCGAGTTCTGGAAGTGGATCGTCCTCCCCGCGGTGGAGTAGCTGTGGAAGGCACCACCGTAGGTGGCATGGTTTGATTCAAAGATGCAGTTCGACGCGGTGATCTTCCCGCCCGACCCGTGTCCGTCGCCCCAGCCGTTGGAGATCGCGCCCCCGTGGTACGAAGAGGAGTTCCCCTTGAAAAACGACCGGTGAATCGCCAGTTCTCCGGAGAGGATCCGGACAGCCCCGCCGTATTGGTAGCTGCCCGAGTTGGCCCGATTGGATGTGAAAGTGCAGCCTTCGATCCGGCAATTTCCACCAGACATGAAGATCCCACCGCCCTCGTTTGCATGGCAGTCGACGAACCGACAATCTTCAAAGCGGGTGTCGCAGGACCGGGCCAGCACGGCCCCGCCGTGATCGTTGGTCGCCCGACCGTTTCGGAACTCGATTCTTCGGAAGAACACCTCGGAATCAGGGGCGATCGAGATGATCCGGCCGCCGCCCTCCGCATCGAGGATGGCGGTCTGTCCGAAAGAAGCCTCGATCGTGAGAATCTTCCCCGGGATGATGATGTTCGAGACGGCCGTGGTTTGGTCTTCGAGCACGATCACATCACCATCGGCGGCGATGTCGATCGCCTGTTGGAGATCGTTCTGGTCACAGCCGGAATGACAGACGGAGATCGTGTCCGCCACCGCGCCGGCGGAAAGAAACCCGATCAGGATGAGTGTGGTGAATCGTGTCTTGAAGTGATGCATGGTTTCCTTTCGAGGTTTCGGAAAAGATAAACCATGCATTCCTGACGGGCGGATGTCTTGGAGATTGTGGACGCTGGCGGATTCTGGCGAACCTGAACCTGAAGCCGCGAGGGAGTTCGCCTTGCGACGGTCCTTCGTTTCGACCGCCGGGAGCCTCAGCCCACCCGACCGAATCGCACCGGATCGAGCAGGGGAGTCTCGATCGACGGCGAGCCGTCGCACAGGATCTCGCCGACCAGTCGCCCGGTGATCGGTCCGAGGGTCATGCCCATCATCGCGTGGCCGGTCGCGACCACCAGACCCTTCGCCCACGGGACTTCACCGATCATCGGCATGCCGTCGGGCGTGCACGGCCGGTAGCCCGCCCACTCGTTGGTCACCGTCGCGTCCTCGAGATCACGCAGGTATGCGGAGGCGGCCCGGGTGAGATTTTCCAGTCGCGAACGCGTCCACGGTCGCCCGTGGCCGGTGATCTCCAACGTGCCCGCCAGCCGAAGTCGATCGAACATCGGGGTGAACGCGATGAAGGTCTCCCGCAACACGCCGCCCATCCGAGGCGCCCGGGAGAGATTTTCGAGTTCCCGGTGATATCCACGAGCGGGTTCCATCGGCACGTCGAGTCCGATGGTGGCGGCCAGAGGAGGCGTCCAGGTTCCGGCGGCGAGGACGACGCGGTCCGCGTCGATCAGATCACCTCGGGACAGCCGTACCCCGGCGATTCGTTCGCCATCGAGTCGGAGGCTCTCGATCCCGGCGTCATCACCTTCGAGAATCTCCACGCCACGGCCGATGAGATCCCGCCGCAGTCCATGCATGAACGCGAGGGGATCCATGGTGGCGCTCTCATTGAAACGGACGGCGCCTGCCACCTCGTCGGAGAACGAGGGGTCTGCCTCGCGGAGGGCATCGCCGTCGAGTCGGTCCGCGGTGTAGCCGAAGGGCGTGAGGTGGTCGATCTCCCTCGTCGCCTCGTCGAGACTTGATTTCTCGAGACAGACATCGAGCCAGCCGGACGGACGCCAGTCGCAGTCGATCGACGTCTCTTCCAGCATGAGATCGAAACCCCTGGCGGTCTCGTGTCCGAGATGGGCCAGGACGGTCATGCATCGTTCGAAGTGCGAACGATTGCAGTGGCGGTGGAAGGTCCAGAGCCAGCGGGCGAGATCGCCGTCGAGGCGAGGTCGGACGTACAGCGGACTGTCGGGGTCCAGCATCCACTTGAGTCCCTGGACGCTCACCCCGGGGCGGGTGAGCGGGGGATGACCGTAGACGATCAATCCGGCGTTGCCCAGGCTGGCTCCATCCTGGATCGGCGATTGATCGAGGACCCGACAGGCGACGCCCCGGCGATGGAGCCACCAGGCACTCGAAAGGCCGATGATGCCTCCCCCGACGACGATGACCGGCTTGTCTGGCGTGGCGGACATGGATGATTCGGACGAGGTGGTGGACGGGATACGAAAGAATCGCCCTCGATCGTCGTGGCGACGATCGAGGGCGAACCGGTGGGGATCGCCAGGTCAGGCTGAACGGTTCTTCGCCGCGGCCTCGTACTGGTCCAGGGTCGCTTCGAGTTCGGTGGTCATGCCGCCCTTCGCCCGTTCGATCGCCTTCTTCTGGTATCGGATCGCGGTGTCGAACTCTCCGAGTTCGAAGTACGCCCGGGCAAGGGTGTCGAGAATCGCGGCGTCGGAACCACCGGCCGCATCATTGGCGGCCTTGGCGACCAGGAGGGCGAAGTCGAGGTTGCGATCCTTGACCGCGTCGTCGTCGAGGACGTACCACGCGATGCGGTTCAGCAACATGGCGTTGCCCTTGTTCGCCTTGAACAGGTCCCAGCCGATGTCGTAGCCGG
>CAJWFU010000466.1:0-2598 GCA_913031315.1 uncultured Phycisphaerae bacterium
CCCGCCGGCGATCTCCGCCGCGATCCGGTCCGCCACGTGCACGATCATCGGAAGATCGCAATTCGCCTGGGGCACCGAGGCCGGATCGTGGTGGTGACCCGCGACCCAGACGAGGCTCGACGGGAATTTCCAGTGTTCACAGAGCGCCGAACCGAACGCTTCGTGGTCCTCCCCGAGGACCTCTCGCTCGCATTCCCGCAGGTCACGGCCAGCGGCCGCGAGGGCGATCGCCTCCGCGAACCGGGCCCGATCGTGCTGGAGTTCGACGAGGATGCCGACGTCCTGAACCAGGCCGGCGAGAAAGGCCTCGTCGACCGCGTTCCGGCGATTGCCCTGCGCGATGATCCGAGCCGTGCTGGCGGTCACGCAGGAGTGCAGCCAGAGCTCGTGTGCGTTGAAGTCGGGACCGATGTCGCCACCGCGAAAGAGCTTCGCGAGACTCGCGGCGACCGCGATGTTCCGAAGCATGCGCTGGCGTCTGGGTTCGGGGCTTTCGAGGCTCGGGCAGGCGATGCGTTCCCGCAGGGGGAGGGCGTCGAGTTCGCCGAGCGAGCCGGCCCCTTTCCGAAGCGTCCCGCGGCCGCATTCCACCAGGCCCCATCCGGTCGGTACCTCATGGGGCTTGAGCAGGCCGACCGGGGTGAACAGGAAGAAATGATCGGCCAGTCGGTAGTGGGGCATCGTGTGGAACTTCGTCTCGCCGTGCAGACGCCGCTCGATTCTCTCGATGCTCCGCAGCACGCGTTGATACGAGGAAGTGCGGCTCCCCTCGAAGTCCCAGGTCTCGAGATCTCGAAAGAGGGATGAACCTGATTCTCGAAGATGGGGTTCGCTCCGCGGAATCAATTCGCGTTCGAACTTCTCGCGGGTCCGGCGCAGCGACGCAAGCTTCGTCTTGAGGCGGTCCGCATCCCGGTCGTCCCGGATGAAATCGGCTCGGCTCTGTTTGCACTCGACCGCGATCGTTCGAGGCCGGGCGGGACCTCGGCGTCGAACGGCTTTCGGGGCGCTGGTGAAGAGCGTCGCATCGACGCCGCTTCGTTCTCGAGCAAGCCCTCCGGCATCGAGTAATTCGCCCTCGGCGTGGTCAAGCCATCCGGCGGCGTCGATGCGGTACTTCGAGATCGGGCACCTCACCTCGGTCGCCACCGCTCGGCAGCCGAGTCTGGCCAACCAGGCGATCGCGAGTCGTTTCAATTCCAGATGCGCGAAGCTTTCCATGCCTCGATCCCGTCGTCCATGATGCTCAAATCCCGATCACTCGACGGTTTCGACCGTCGCTTCATAGTGAACGCCGCGTGCTTTCATCTCCTTGAGCATTCGTTCCAGAAGGCCCTTCTCCCCGGCGATCTGCTCTGGAGCGAAGAGACCTCGCCGCTTCAGGGTGCCGTCGAGAATCATTCTCGCCATGGCCGCGGCGGGGAATCCCGTCGTCCGCGACATGCTGGTGAATCCGGTCTCCGGATCCAGATCGTCCACCAGGGTCCATGCCAGTCGGGTCGGGACACGGTCGAGCATCCCGTCCGCGGTGATTCGCATGATCGTCCGGTCCGGCTCCCCGGGTTCGAACTGCCATTGCGGGAACAGAAGATGGCTGGTCAGTTCCAACGGGCTCACGCGAACGCCGCTCTTCAGTTGCACCTCTTCTTCGCGGAAGAGTCCGAGGTGGCGGAGCACTCGCATGATTTCGATGTGTCCGGGATACCGCATGGTCTTCTCGATCATGTCCGGCACATCCAGAGTCGTTGCGAGCGATCGAAGTCCGTCGGTGAGGAAGGTCTCGAGGGTTCCGACCCCGTCGAAGTCGACGAGTTCCGGTTCCGCAAGGGCTTCCTTCCAGATCATCTGGCCGCCTTCCACCACTCGGACCGGTCGGTTGTATTCCTCGAGAACGTCGCTCGGTGCGAAGCCCGCCTTGTATTCCCAGGGCCAGTGGCGATGCCGGGGCAGGCCACCCACCAGGATCTCGAGGTGATCACAGCGATCGAGTCGCTTGGCCGCCCAGCCGCAGAGCAGGTTGCTCATGCCCGGCGCCACTCCCATGTCGACCACCGCGGTCACTCGTTTCCGCTTCGCCAGTTCCGCGAGGTGGAGGTTGTCCTCGGGCATGAAGGAGATGTCGACGTAGTTCCGGCCGGCTTCGAGGATGGCCTCCAGAGCGTGGAGTCCGAGGCGGCTGGCCAGAGCGCCCACCACCACGTCGGCGTCCGCGACCACGCGTTTGATCTCCGCGGCATCGGAGAGATCGGCTTCGATGGTGGTGATCTTCTTCGAAGCCCGTCCGACGCATCGTTCGAGTGCTGCCGGATCGGCGTCGACGACCGTGACGGAAACGCCCCGGGTCGCCGCGAGATCACTGGCAATGACCGAACCGACCATGCCTCCTCCGAGCACGACGGCCTTTCGGCCGCTGCTGGTTCGAGGCTTGCGGGTGGACTTTCTGGTGGTGGTTTTTTTCGCCATCGGCGAAGGCTAGCAGATCGATCGATCAGCGAGCATCGCGGTCCAGCACGGAGTAGTACTCGCGTTCGCCCCGTCCCCGAAGCGGGTAGTCCTTGCGGAGCGGGTGGGCCGGGTAGTCCTTCCAGAGAAGGATTC